>NZ_CAKJTR010000109.1:12631-17904 GCF_917627355.1 Protofrankia sp. Cj3
GAGGTTCGGGCAATGCTCACCGGCGCCCGAATAGAGGTGAGTCCAGTGGGCTCCAGAATCCCGATATGGGCGGTGACCTGTGCGTTTGCCTGTAGCGCTGGGGTCGCGTCGACCAGTCGGATTCTCATGGTACAATCCCCGCCCTCTGCCCTGACGCGGTAAGCAGTGTCTTGCCGGCGGCGGCCTCGCGGAAACATCCTGGCGTGTCACTTTGCGGACATCGTGATGTTCTATGTGAGGACCCTTGACTCCTCGACGAGGATGTTTCCTCCTCGCTCGAGGAAGCTATCCCGCAGGCGCCGCGGCCAGCGTGCCGGGTAGTCGGAGGCAGGGGGCCGCATCGATCGAAGCGAGCCGAGAGCGGACAGCTCACGTCAGGTGGATCCACGTCGCGATCGAGGGGACTCCTTGTTGATCGACTATGAACAGCATGTACCAGCCGGGCGGCGCGATGTTGGGATTAGCAGTAATCGTGACGTCGAGTGAATCATTTTCTCGGGAAACGATCTGGAGGTCAACGAGGCGTTGGCCGCTGTCAAATGAATGAGTTGTGACACAATTTTTGATCAGCGAAGCCCACCGAATCGTGTTCGCCTGTGCTGTCGTAATCGTTACGGTTTGGCCGTAGCTCCATTCCTCCTGCGCCGTACCGATGACCGGTCGAGGTCCCTTGAACAGGTAGGGAGGGCTGAAGACCTCGATACGCATCTCCTCCTCCGGATCCGGAGGCTCCCAGTTGATCTGCTGCCCGCCTTCGGGGTTGCCGCCGGCCGCGACGACGCGACCGTCGGGTAGCAGCAGCGCCGTCGAGTGATAGAGACGTTGCACGGTGGCTGCGGCCATCAGGCTCCAGGTGTTGGTAGTCGGGTCGTAGATCTCGCCCTGCAGCCGGGCTAACGGCTCATCCTCCTGCTTCAGCGAACCACCACTGACAAAAACCGTACGGTCAGGCAGCAGGACGGTGTTCAGATGCAGACGGGGAAGTCCTATGGGAGCGCCGGCATGGTAGATGGGGTCGGCCGCCTTCAGGTCGACAATGGACACCGCGTCGGTGGCGTCGGTCTTATCTGGCTTACCCACCGGACCGCCACCGATGATCATTATTCGTTGGTCCTGGGCCGGCGGAAGGATGACGCTGGCTGACTGATTGCGCATGTCAGGGGCGAGCAGGTCCTGGACCTGCTTGGTGGTCACCGGATCGTGCGTGAGATCTATGATGCAGGGATCCACTTGCAGCGGGTCGTCCATCCGGCCACCGGAGAAAAAGATCTTGCCGCTGGCGAGTAAGAACAGATGGGCGTATAAGGGCAGCCCGGGAAAACCGCCGGCGAAGTGTCGGATGTGCCAAGTATCTGTCGCGGCGGAGTAGATCTCAAGAGAGGTCTTCGGCAGATCACCGCCGTTGTCGCCCAGGCCGCTCGCCGCGAGGATTTTTCCGTCCCCCAGAGTGATCAGTGTTGGATACCAGCGTCCCTGTGCCATATTGCCGGCAACGGACCATTTCTCGGTGGTGAAGTCGAAGATTGCGGAGTCCTTCCGGCCGCGGAACGGATTGTAGCCGATTGTGCCGCCGGCGGAGAGGAGCCGGCCGTCCGGAAGGAACGCGTCGCCACCACAGAAGAAGTCGAATGGTTTGTGGTTCGCGGTGCGCAGCGTCGGTGGGTGGGAGAAGGTATTATGCGGCGGACTCCACACGACGCTGGTGAAGATCCCCTTGCTCTCGTCGCCGAATATCGGGCTGTTGAAGCGGGTCGCGCTGCTTCCCGAGCCGGCGAAAAACAGCACCTTGCCCTTCGGGAGCAATGCGGCGTGTACGGCGAGGACACCGGAATGGAAGTCGAGAACCTCCCATGATCCTTCCCTTTCTGGGTCATGATCAAGATCGATGATCTCGTACAGGCCGGCGTTCTGCTGCGGACTGTTGTCAACCATAAACGCAAAGAGGCGGTGTTTGTTGTTCGTCTTGGCGACCGCGATGCCGCCGCCCTGGTTTTCGAAGGAGAACCAGTTCGGCACCCCCAGCCATGGCCCCCAGTCGTCGGCCGAGATCCCGTCATTACCAAGATTCTTGCCAACGCGGTAGAATGCCTGGTTCTGTCCGATGGGGCTGTCGATATTGAAGATGATCAGATCCTGGTTCCCATCCTCATCCAAGTCGACAACCGCGATACCGCAACCCTGGTTTTCCCAGGAGAACCAGCCCGGCACATCGATCCATGGTGACCACCCCGTGACATTGCCATTGATATCGACGTTTTTGCCGATGCGGTAGATCGCGCGGTTGCCTTGGGGAGGATTGTCGATCGTAAGCACGATCAGGTCGCGGTTGCCTTGGTCGTTCGGCGGTGTCACCGCGACCGCGATGCCTTGGTTCTCCCAGGAGAACCAGTCCGGGATGGTGATCCACGGTGTCCAGCCGCCAGTGACGTTGCCCGATGCGTCGAGATTGCGGCCGATCCGGAACAGGCCCTGATTTTGCCCGATGGGGTTGTCGACCATCGCGACGACAAGATCCTGCCGGCCGCTGCCATCCAGGTCGGCCAAGGCGATATTTCCGCCTTGGTTCTCCCAGGAGAACCAGTCCGGGATGGTGATCCACGGTGTCCAGCCGCCGGTGATCCGACCGGCGTCGTCGAGCGTCTTCCCCACACGATAGAGGCCCTGATTCTGTCCGGCTGGGTTGTCGACCATCAACACAACCATGTCCTGCGTGCCATCGTTCGCCAGGCTTCCGACGGCGATGCCGCCACCCTGGTTTTCGAACGAGAACCAGTCTGGTACCGGTCGAAACAGGTTTACCATGACCGTTCCTCCTCGTGATGCCGGCGCTGGGCGCTGTCACTTGGCAGGGTATCCTGAAAGGATCTTCATTGTTGTTCGTCTTCGTCAAGGAGGGGCTGTTCGTGGCTCGTGGCAGCTGATGTGCTCTTGTGTCAGGGCTACCATCACCCGGTGAGAATTGTAAACCACCACATGTGGCCACACCATCGTTTCCTGGTGGGATTTCGTCAGGTTGGGGAGATCATTTTCATCCGCGGGACGATCGCCGTCGATGATCGGCGAGTGGTGAGTGCGGATTAAAGATCTTGAAAAACTGACACATATGTGACCGCTTCCGTGCCTGCTCCCGACGGGTTGGCGCTTGCGTTCGGGGTCTCTTCGGGGTGTCTTCGGGGTGGTGGCCAAAGGCTGCTGGAAAGCGCGATAGAAAAGGTGCCGATGACGAGGCCGCGTGCGGCGAGGACTCTCTCGACATCCCGGCAGGACGGGGCATAGCGCGGATAACAGCCGGGCGGGGCTGGCTGGGCCGCGGCCCGCTGGCGTGGCACGGTCCGTCGTGTGGCGATGGGTAACCCGCCCAGGAGATGCTCGGCCTGGGCTGAGGTCCAACAACATTGGGAGACCACGACGGCAGGGTGAGTACCGTGACGAACTGGCTGCGATAATGGGCGGCGCGACGATTTTTCCCGTTGGCCGGATGCCCAATGATCTGGGCGGCTCTCTTCCCCCAGGCCCTGGCGCCACGCCGGATCGCCGTCACACCGGGCGGGGACGGCGAGGTGCCCGCCGGGCCGCTATCGCCGTGCTGTCTGTGCTCCTGGTCATGCTCTTGGTCGCGGCCGGCGGTTTCGGGCTGCTTCTTGCCGTGACCCCATCCACGGCTGACGCGCGACAGCGTGTACAGGCGCTGGCCGCGGCCGACGGTGCGGCACCGCTGGCTGGGCCGCTACCCGATCGGGTCGTGCGGGCGCTTCTCGCAACCGAGGACACCCGGTTCTTTTCCCATCACGGCGTGGACCCGACCGGCGCCGTGCGTGCCACCGTGGCTTCCCTCGCCATGAACGGCGACGTGGGGGGCGCGACCCTCGAGCAGCAGCTGGCCAAGATTCTTTATACGGGTGGGCGACGCGGCTTCACCGACCGCGTCGAGCAGGTGGCTCTGGCGGTGAAGCTCGACGTCCGGTACAGCAAAACCGACATTTTGCGGATGTACCTGGACACGGTCTATTTCGGGCACGGCTATTATGGCGTCACCGACGCGGCCTGGGGTTATTTTGATCATGATCCCGCCGTGCTGACCTGGACGCAGGCGTCGATGCTGGCCGGATTGGTGCAGGCCCCGAGCGCCTACGACCCCTACCGGCACCCCGAGGCCGCGCGAGCCCGCCAACGCCACGTCCTCGACCGTCTCGTCGCGACTGGTGACCTCACCCGCCCCGCGGCGGACGCCGTCCTCGCCGAGCCTCTTGACCTACGTTGATGGGGGCTGCCCGTTATTGTTGAGCTCCGTTGGATCCTATGGATTCCAGCCGAAAACCTGACGAATGCGGATGATCCGTGCCTATGCGGGGCCGCCTCCGTCGGAGAGCTTGACAACCGGTGGAGGGCGGGCCGAGCGATCTGCTTGGCTCGGCGCGCGCGATGCGTCTCCGGCAGGCGCCTGTAGTGGTGGGGCGGGCTGGCGGTGCTGTGCCGACTCTCCACGACGCACCGGGCAGGGGCCGGCCTACGACGTCGTCGACCGACTTCCGCTGTCGACTGTCGACGCTGCCGGGACGCACGCGCCGCCAGGCTGAGGGCATCGTGTGGGACATCGTCGAGGCCCTCGCAAGCGGCATCGTAGGCCAGAGGTCCTTGTGTTGCTGACCCATTGCCATCGAAACCGGACGATGGGTTATCGGATCGTCCATACCGCCCCAGAATCCTGCTGAAGCTCCGCCAGCTACCCCAGGGCGGATACAACCAAGATCTAGATAGGTGGCCCCGGATGTGCCCGTGGAGAGTGGTCAGCCGCGGTCTGTGTCTTCGGAGTGGAAGAGCAGATCCTGGTAGGTGCGGCGGTAGCGAACGTCTTTGCTCTTGAGGCTGCTTGGACTCAGGGGGCCGGCGCGCTGTCCGCGCTGTGCTGAGAGCAGGGGCTCGGCAAGCTTGATCATGATTGGGCGGGTTTCTGGCCTGCCCCAACAGCCCGATTCGAACCCCCTGCTTGGGGTCCCGCTGCGAGGCGGCCGGTGCACTGACCGCTGGAGACTGCCCTGGAACCGGTGGGCGGATGCAGCGTCGACCTATTGTTTGATCATTGTTGAGCGGTGGCTGACGCGATGGACTTTGCCGATACCACAGTGTCATCGAGACGCACCGGTCAGCCTCTCTCCGAGTCCGACGGCCGCCAGGTCAGCCAACCGTTGCCCCCGGCATCGTGGCAGACCACTCCGGCAGGTACGATCAGGGACTGCGGGCCGTTAGCTCAATAGGTAGAGCAAGAGACTTTT
>NZ_CAKJTR010000110.1:0-4884 GCF_917627355.1 Protofrankia sp. Cj3
CCCCCCGGCCGCAGCAGCCGGAGGGCCTGGCTGAGGTAATCGGTGGCCTCACGCCGGTCCGCATCGCAGAACACCAGGTCGTAAGCACCATCGGTGAGGCGGGGCAGGACATCGAGGGCCCGGCCTGTTATCAGCCGGCTGCGGTTGGACGCCATTCCCGCGTCCGCGTACGTCCGGCGCGCGAGCCGGAGATGTTCGGCCTCGACGTCAATGGTGGTGAGCGTTCCGTCCGGCCGCATTCCGCGCAGCAGCCAGGTACCGGATACCCCCGTGCCCGTCCCGATTTCGACGACGGTGCGGGCGGCGACACAGGCGGCGAGAAAACGAAGGATGGAACCGGCCCCCGGGCTGACCGGAAAGATCCCGACTTCCTCGGCGCGTGCTCGGGCAGCCCGCAGCGGAGGGTCTTCCAGGAGGAAGCCCTCGGTGTATGCGGAGGCCGGATCGACGGCTCCGGTGGCTGTGTCGGGCATGACATGGGCAGCCTACGGGAACGCCCGCTGCGGATGGAGCGTTCGTCAGGTCAACGCATCTCGTGTCGGGATGGGGCGAGGGGAGATCAGCCGGTGTCCGCTGCGGGTTTTGCCGCGCCATGGCCGGCGCGTCGGGTACGTTCGTCGCGAACCGATCGAGAGGCGACCGTGAACGGACAGGACACGCGCCTGGCCACGTTCGCGCCTGGGCGGTCGGTCTCGTCACGTCCGGTGTCGGACGGTGATGCCGTCGCCGAACCCGCCGCGGTGGAAATCGCCGGTGCTGACCAGCCCACGTGGGTGCCGCCCACCTGGGAAGAGGTCGTACGAGATCACGGTAATCGGGTGTACCGGCTCGCTTACCGGCTTACCGGGAACGCGCATGATGCCGAGGACCTCACCCAGGATGTCTTCGTGCGCGTGTTTCGGTCCTTGGCCGATTACACGCCCGGCACTTTTGAGGGCTGGCTGCACCGGATCACCACGAATCTTTTCCTGGACCGCATGCGGCGTCAGCAGAAGATTCGTTTCGACGCGTTGCCGGATGACCCGGAGCGCCTCGCCGGCCGTGAGGCGAGCCCGGAAGCCGTCTACGCGGAGTCGCATCTTGACGCCGACATCGAGGGCGCGCTGGCTGCGCTCCCGCCCGACTTCCGGGCCGCGGTCGTGCTGTGCGACATCGAGCAGCTGTCCTACGAGGAGATCGCGCAGACACTCGGGGTGAAGCTCGGCACCGTGCGCAGCCGAATCTCCCGAGGCCGCGCCATGCTGCGGCAGGCTCTCGCGGACCGGGCGCCGCGTGCGGCCGGGACGGCGGCCGGTCCGGCTTTGTTCGACGCCTCGGCAGCCGCGGGGGCCGCCCTGACCGTGCCGGCGGCACCGGAGACGGCGGCCGGGGCGTCCTCGATCGGGGCAGGCGCCGCCCTCTCGGTCGAGGACGCCGCGTCGCCGTCGCGCCGATCGCACCGGATCACTCGGCGGGCGTCCCCAGCAGGCCAACCGGCCGTGGCGAGCGCAGGTGGTGGAACGTCGTCCACGCCGGAGGGACAGGCGTGACCGGACATCTCGGCAAGCAGATAGCCCCGCTGGTGGACGGGCAGCTGGACCACGACGGCAGGGACCGCGCCTTGGCGCACATTGCGTCCTGCGCGTCCTGCCAGTGGGAGGTTGCCGAGCTGCGCCATCTCAAGGCGCGGCTGGCGGGGCTCGGCGGTCCGGCCCTGCCGGGGGGAGCGGCGGAACGGCTGCTGCGGATGGCCGCTCCCGGCATCGCCGGGCCGCCCGACGACCCGGCCCGCCCGCGCTCGGCCACCGTCTCCGTTCGCGTGGTCATCCGGGCAGCCGGGCGTGGTCTGTTCGTCGGTGTTGCCGGTTCGCTGAACCAGCCACCTGCTGCCCAGAGCCCCGCGCGCAGCCCCGATCCGACCCAGCCGGTGGCCGGGCGGGTACGGGCAGGGCAGCCGCGGACCAGGCGCGTCGCGCTGTCGGCCAGGGCAGCTGATTTCCTTGGCGATGCCACCCCGAGGCGGCGCCGGCCAGACCAGCCCGCTTCGCGGTCCGCGCGGCCCGCGCTGTCGGCGGGCCCCGCCGATCGGCCGCGCCGGTCCGTCGGGAGGCCGGTCATGACAACCCCGCGATCCGGGGCTGGCCGCCGGTTGGTGACCCGCCCGGCCACCGGCCCGCGGGGGTACCGGAGCCGGGCGAGGCGAATATTGATGAACTCGGTGGCGGTGATTCTTTTCGCTGTCGCGGGTGCCGCGCTCGGAGCGACCGCCCCTGTCACGGTGCCGGAACCGGCGCGTCCGGTCGCGATCCCGGTGGTACAGCCCAGCCTCCCAGCCGGGACCAGGCTGGGAGGCGGCGTCGTCTCGGTGGCCAACGCCACTGAGGTCAATGCCGTCGAATCCGGAAGCGTCCGCCTGCTGCCGGTGATGGCTGTCGCGGCGTTGCCGGGCGACCGGCGGCGGTAGACCTGCCGGTGTGGCGCCGCGCCGCCACCGTGTTCCAGCGGCGTTGACGCTGGATCCTCTCGGGAGGCCGTACGGTGGTAACCGCGTGATCGCAGTAGCGGGCCGCTGACAGACCCGAACTTTTCCCGGTGCCCGTTTACGCGATATCGGCGGATGTCTCGTGTCTGGCGTTATATCCGCTCGTACCCTGATGCTGGCACCGGGAGGCGGAGGGCCGTGGATGGCGACGGTGAGGAGGACATCCCGTTCCGGGGTGAACCGGCCGACAACGGCGGGCCGGCCGGCCCGCCGACGCGGCCATGGTGGACGCGCCCGGATCCGCCGGCCGCTCCCCGCGGGCCCTGGCCGGATCCGCCGGCCGCTCTCGCTGCCTCCCATACGCACCGTGCCGGCGGCCCCCATACCGATCCGGCGGACCCGGCTGACCCGGCTGACCCGGCTGACGCCCAGAAGTCAGCCGGACCGCGCGGCGCCGGCCGAGAGCCGGTCGACCCGGCCCCGGCTCGACCGGCTCTGGTGGCCCTGTTGCTCGCCGGGCTGCTCGGCGGCGTGGCTGGTGGCGCCATCGTCGGCGGCGCGGTCGGCGGCATGGCCGGCGTTCGCGCCGTACGGAGCGAACGCCAGGCCGCGCGGGTCGCGTCCGCGCTGTCGCCGGGGGCGATGGTTGACGCCGCGCCCCCGGGCGAACGGGCCGTATCGGTCGCCGCCATCGCCGCGCGCGCTCTGCCGTCGGTTGTCACGATCACCGTGACCAACCCGGTCCTGTCCGCCACCGGTTCCGGTGTGATCATCAGGTCGGACGGCTACATACTGACCAACAACCACGTTGTCGCCGGGGCAGCCGTCGGGGCACGGGTCTCGGTGACCTTGTACAGGGAGCTGCGGCAGATTTCGGCGGAGATCATCGGACGTGACCCCAAGACCGATCTCGCCGTCATCCGGATTCCGGCGACAAGCCCGCTACCCGCCGCGGCGTTGGGGCGTTCCGGCTCGCTCGTGGTCGGTGCGCCGCTGGTGGCCATCGGCGCACCGCTGGGATTGGCCGGAACGGTGACAACGGGTATTGTCAGCGCGCTCGACCGTAACCCAACGGTGCCGGCGGAGTCCGGGGGCGAGTCGGTCCTCATCGGCGCGATTCAGACCGACGCGGCCATCAATCCCGGCAATTCCGGCGGCGCGCTGCTGGACGGGCGTGGTCAGGTCGTCGGCATCACCACCGCGATCGCGGCCGTGCCCGGTTCCCGCGCCGAGCATGGCGCGTCCGGGAACATCGGCGTGGGCTTCGCCATCCCGATCGACTATGCGAGGTCGGTGGCCGACGAGATCATCAGTACCGGCCGGGCCACCCATCCTGATGTCGGCGTGTCCGCTGGGACGATCACCCCGGATGACGCGGCGGCGATCGGGACCTCTCCCGGCGCGCTCATCCGCGGGGTGACGCGGGGCGGGCCCGCCGATGTGGTCGGACTGCGTCCGGGAGACATCATCACCAAGGTCGACGGAGCCGCTATCGGGAACACCAACGACCTGATCGCGGCGATCCGGGTGCACCGGATCGGCGACCGGGTCACCCTCACGTTCGAGCGCGATCACAAGACCCATGAGGTCGAGCTGGCCCCCCAGGAACAGCGCGACTGAGAGCCTTTTTGAATCTTGGGTTCGGACCGCGACGCCGCGTCCGGCTGGTTCCCGGCAAGGTTGCCGGTGTTGCGGCCGCGCTGAGCGGAACGCATCCGGGCCGGCGGGCCGGTGGGCCGGTGGGCCCGCGAAGGGAGGCGACCGGTCCGGAGCTGTTCCGTTGATCGCGGTTGCGAGGTAGTGTGGGGCCGTGTTCAATGGCGTCGGCTGGGGCGAGGTCGCTGTCCTGCTGCTGATCGGTCTGTTCGTGTTTGGCCCGGAGCGGTTGCCGAAGGTGGCCCGTGAGGCCGGTCAGATGCTGCGTCAGTTCCGGCAGATGGCCGCGGGCATGCGCGAGGAGCTGCGCTCCGAGCTTGGTCCGGAGATTGCCGATCTTGACCTGAGTACCCTGCATCCCAAGACGTTCGTCCGCAAGCACCTGTTCGACGATGAGGATCCGCTGCTTCCGTCGTACCTGTCCAAGCGGACGTCGTTCGACAAGATGCTCTTCGACGACGACGCGGAGGCACCTCCGGTGCCTGGTGGTGAGCGGGCTCGGCCCCGGCTCTCCTACGACGACATGCAGGCGGGGCCCGCGGCAGCCGTCAAGCCACCGTCGTTGACGAAATCCCCCATCCTGACCAAGGCTACCCACAAGGCCGTCTCGACCGGGAGCAGGGCTGCCATCCCCTCGGACCGAGGTCAGGCCACGACCGCGGCACCTGTTACCCGCGGGGCGGCCACCGCCGAGACACCGGCGGCGACCCCTTTTGACACCGACGCAACCTGACTGACCCGGCTCCCGCGCCCGAGCGTCCGGCCGG
>NZ_CAKJTR010000110.1:5438-13492 GCF_917627355.1 Protofrankia sp. Cj3
CCAGCTCAGCTCCGGCGGGTCGGGGTGAGGCCCAGGGATCGACCGGCCAGCCCGCGTGAGCGCGATGACAGGCGCTCGGCCACTTCCCGCAGGATCTTCGAGGCTTCACAGTCCGGATCCGCGGTCACCAGCGGGACGCCGGAGTCGCCGCCTTCGCGCAGCCGGACGTCGATGGGCAGCTGCGCCAACAGCGGCACGTCGTGCCCGAGCACCCGGGTCAGGCGTTCGGCTACCGCCGCGCCGCCACCGGAGCCGAAGACGTCCACCCGGCCGGCACAGTGCGGGCAGGGCAACCAGGCCATGTTCTCCACCACGCCGACGACGTTCTGCCGGGTCTGGACGGCGACCGTGCCGGCCCGTTCGGCGACCTCGGTGGCGGCGAGCTGCGGGGTGGTCACGACGAGGAGCTCGGAGGACGGCACCAGCTGCGCCAACGAGATCGCGATGTCGCCGGTGCCCGGTGGCAGGTCGAGCAGCAGGACGTCGAGATCCCCCCAGAACACGTCCGAGAGGAACTGTTCCAGCGCACGGTGTAGCATTGGTCCGCGCCAGGTGACCGGTTCGTTGCCCCGGGTGAACATGCCGGTGGAGATCACCTTCACGCCGTGCGCCTGTGGCGGCATGATCATTTTTTCGACCTGGGTGGGGAGGCGGTCGACTCCGAGCATCCGGGGGATCGAATGCCCGTAGATGTCGGCGTCCAGCACGCCGACCGAGAGCCCGGAGCGAGCCATCGAGGCGGCCAGGTTGACCGTCACCGACGACTTGCCGACGCCGCCCTTCCCGCTGGCCACGCCGTAGACTCTGGTCAGCGAGCCAGGCTGCGCGAACGGGATCGACCGGGTCGCCGTCCCCCCTCGTAGCTTCGTGTGCAGGGCGGCGCGCTGCTCGGCGCTCATGACCTCGAGGCGGACCCGCACGGACCGCACGCCCGGTACCGCGGTGACCGCACGCTCGACCCGGCTGGTGATCTCCTCGCGCATCGGGCAACCGGAGACGGTCAGGAGCACCACGACATCCACGGTGTCGTCGGTGACGCGAACTGATTCGATCATGTCCAGTTCGGTGATGGGACGCCCGATCTCAGGGTCGAGCACTGTCGCGAGAGCTGCCTGGATCGCGTCCGCGCCAGGCCGGGAAGCAGACAAGAGAAAACCTCGACCGGTCGGTGTGGTGCGTGCGGCTCACGCCGCCACGCCTGCGCCTCCACCATAGCCGCCCGTCCCGGTCGAACGCGCCCGGTGCGGCCAGATCTTGATCATTTCCGCCGGCTGGCCGAAATGTCGATCGTCTGACATCCTCAGCGGGCTCCCTCGCGGCCCTGTACGGGCGACGTAATCTGATCCACGTGACGGTCGACGAGCGGACAGCGGAGCAGGAATCGCCGATTGACCCGCGATCACTGCGGGCATGGCGCCAGTTCCTGCGGGCTCATTCGTACGTCATCCGGCAGCTGGAGACCGATCTCGAATCCGAGCACCATCTGCCCTTGGCCTCCTTTGACGTGCTGGTCCAGCTGTCCGAAGTACCAGATGGCGCCCTGCGCATGAACGAGCTGGCGGAGGCGGTCCTGCTGTCCCGCAGCGGCCTGACACGGCTGGTCGACCGGCTGGAACGCGACGGCCTGGTCGAACGGCGGTCCTGCCCGTCCGACGCCCGGGGGACGTTCGCGACCCTCACACCTGAAGGCCGCAAGCGGTTGCGGGCGGCCTCCCAGACCCACCTCGCCGGTGTCTCGAAGCACGTCACCAGCCACTTCAACCCGGACGAGCTGGACGTGCTCGCCGATCTGCTGAGCCGCCTCGATCCCCGGGCCGCCACGCCGCCGCCCGGCGGCGGGTGCGGTCAGGGCGCCTGACCGCACCCGGGCGGTGCCGAGGCTGGTCCGGTCAACGGCCGCGCCCCGTGCGCGCCGGCGATGAGCGCCTCGTACGCCTGCTCGCTTGTTGTCTCCGCACCGAGGGGCTGGGGCTTGCTCGGCCCGTGGAAGTCGCTGGCGCCGGTGACGATCAGGCCGAGGTCGGTGGCGAGCCGGCGGAGCTGGCTCCGCTCCCGCGGCCGGTGATCGGGATGGTCCACCTCGAGGCCGTGCAGGCCCGCCCTTGCCATGGCCGCGATCACCGCTGGGCCGATGGTCGCACCGCGCCTGCTCGCGTACGGGTGGGCCAGTACGCTGACCCCGCCCGCGTCGCGGACCAGCCGGAGCGCCTCCATGGCGTCGGGCTCATCCCGGCCCGCCCAGTACCGGCCACCGGGGCCGATCCAGGCAGGGGTGAACGCGGCCTCGATGGAGCCCACGAGCCCAGCCTCGACGAGGGCCTCAGCTATGTGCGGGCGTCCGATCACACCGTCGGCTCGGGCGGACACCTGTTCCCAGCACACGGGATGGCCGTCGGCAGCCAGTTTCTCCACTATCCGGCGGGCGCGGGTGACCCGGCCGGCGCGTAGCCGGGCGCGGACGGCGGCGAACACCGGTTCGGTGGCGTCGAACAGGTAGGCGAGCAGGTGCAGGCTTACCCAGCGGTGCTGGTCGGCCCGTATCCCGCAGGAGATCTCCGCGCCCGGGAGCAGGGTCAGCCCGGCAGGCAGCACGGCGGCGGCCTCGGCCAGGCCCGACGTGGTGTCGTGGTCGGTGAGGGCGACCACGGCCAGGCCGGCCGCGGCCGCGAGGCTGACGACTTCGGCGGGGCGGCACAGCCCGTCCGACGCCGTCGAGTGCGTATGAAGATCGATTAATTCGGTCGTGGTCACTGGGCACCCGCCTGGAGCCGCTCGCCGTAGCCGGCTCGATCACGCACCGCGCACCCCGGCTCTCGCAAGACACCTCCGCTTTCCCGGCCCCATCCGGAGCGGCTGTCCAGCACGGTGGCTGCCCAGCACGATAGCCGCGTCCCCGTTGCCGCCGCTTTCATTCACATTCGTGGCGCGCGGTCTTCCGGCCGGGGGCATGAGCCGGCTAACGTCCTGGTGCTGTGAGGAATTCCAGCGGGCCAGCGGTGGCGACCCGGCGCGGCTTTCTCGCGGGCGGGGCTGTGCTGCTGACCGCGGTGGGCTGTTCCGGCGGCGGGTCCGGCGGCGCTGCCACCGCGCGCCCGAGCCTGCGGCCCGCGACCGCGATACCCGGCGTCGGGGACGGCGTGTTCGCTCTCGGGGTCGCCAGCGGGGACCCGCTGCCCGACAGTGTGATCATTTGGACGAGGCTGGCGCCGGCGACCGGCGTCGCGAGCCTGCCCGCGCGTGACATCCCAGTGGACTGGCAGCTCGCCACCGACGACCGGTTCACCGATGTCGTGGCGGTGGGGACGCAGACCGCCACCCCGGGGTCGGCGCACTCGGTGCACGTCGACGTCCGTGGCCTGCAGCCGGCCCGGGTGTACTTCTACCGGTTCCGTGCCGGGACAGTGATCAGCCCGGTCGGCCGGACCCGTACCGCGCCGGCCGCCGGTGCCGGCACGTCCACGCTGAGTTTCGCGCTGGCCAGCTGCCAGGACTTCCAGAACGGCTACTGGCCGGCGTATGGCGCGATCGCCGCCGACGACCTCGATCTCGTCGTCCACGTCGGTGACTACATCTATGAGTACGACCCGAAGAGCAGGTTCCCAGACCGTCGCCACACCACCCCGGCCAGGCCTGGGCTCGACCAGCTCCAGACTCTCGACGACTACCGGGCGCGTTACGCCCAGTACAAGGCTGATCCGCAGCTGCAGGCCGCGCACGCGGCCGCGGCATGGGTGGTCACCTGGGACGACCACGAAACCGAGAACAACTACGCCGGCCTCACCGACGAGTCGGGCGACACCGGTGACAGGCACCAGGACCCGGCGGCCTTCGCGCGCCAGCGGGCCGCCGCCTACCAGGCCTACCACGAGCACATGCCGATCCGGGCCAGCTATCAGCCCGGATCGCCCGACCTGCGGCTCTACCGCCGGTTCGCCTTCGGCGATCTACTCACCCTCAACGTGATGGACACCCGCCAGTACCGGACGCCGCAGCCCGGCCGCAGCCCGAACGACATCGGCCCGGCCGCTCTGGGGGAGCACAACACGACCGGGACCATGGCCGGCGCTGAGCAGGAGAAATGGCTGATCGACGGGTTGGCCGCGTCGCGTGCCCGGTGGAACGTGATCGCTCAGCAGACGATGATGGCCCAGCTGCACGCCCAGCTCACCCCGGGCAGCGGCGAGGTGTTCGCGAACCTCGACCAAAACGACGGCTACGTGCCCTACCGGACCCGGCTGCTGTCGGCGGTGCGGGACACCGGGGTGGCCAACCCGGTGGTGCTGTCGGGGGACATCCACTGCGCCTGGGTGAACGACCTGCGGGTCGACTTCGACCGCCCAGAGACACCGGTCGTCGGCACCGAGTTCGTCGCCACGTCCATCAGCTCGGGGTTCTTCCTGCCCAGCGAGGAGTTCGTCCGGGCGAACAACCGGCTGCTCAACCCGCACGTGCGGTACTTCCGCGGGGATCGGCGCGGGTACACCCGCATCCGGGTCTCCCCCCGGCAGTGCGCCGCCGACATGCGCGTTGCCGAGAGCATCGACCGCCGGGACGCCCCGGTCAGCACCGACGCCACCTGGGTGGTTGAGGCCGGGCGACCCGGTGCCCAGCAGGCCTGACGGCGATCACGACGGCGATCACGACGGCGTTCGGGGCGGTTGTCCCGCGTACCGTCCGGCGGGAGCGAGGTAACGCAGCGCACCGGGACGTACAACGATTTCCGCGGGCAGCTGCGCGACCGGGTCGCCGTCGGCGTAGAGCTGGAACGGGCGGTCGGCGTCCACCCGGACCCGCGTCGCCTGCCGCGTCTGGACGTGCGGGGAGTCCACGTGCCGGCCGGAGAACACCTTCGGGAAGGTGGCGAGGAAAGCGGCCTTGCCGCACCGCGACAGCAGCACGACGTCGAGCAGGCCGTCGTCGGGTTTCGCTAGGGGCGCGAGGTGCATGCCGCCGCCGTAGTAGGCCGAGTTCGCCACCGCCACCGTCCAGCCGGTGACCTCGCGCGCCGCGCCGCCGTCGATCTCCACGGTGAACCGGGCGGGCCGCCAGGTGGCTGCCGCGCGTAACGCGCCGTAGGCGTAGACCTGCTGGCCCCGGATGAACCGGGCGCGATTGGCGATCACCTGGACGTCCGAGTCGAAACCGACGCTGGCGATGCCGAGGTAGGCACGGCCGTTGGCCTCGGCCAGGTCGATCCGCCGTTCGGTGCCGCTGGCCAGGGCGGTGGCGGCGATCACCGGTTGCCTGGCCGCGCCCATCCCGCGCAGGAAGTCGTTGCCGCGCCCGCCAGGCAGCACCGCGAGCAGTCCGCCGAGGCGCGCCACCGTCTCGGCGACCCGGCCGGCAAGACCGTCCCCGCCGAGCGCGACCGCGACCCGCCCGTCCGCCACCGCGTCCTCGGCCAACTCCGCGGCGTGGTCGATGTCCCTGGTCAGTTCGGTCCGCACGTCGCGGGCCCAGCGTTTCAGCGCCGCGGCGACGTCCGGCAGCACACGGGCGCCGCGTCCACCGCCAGCGTGCGGGTTGACGATGAGCAGCAGCCGGCGGCAGTCCACCTCGACCGCTGCCGGAACGGTTTCCAGAGGCTGTGCCATGGCTGTCCGGCCCTTCTCGCATCCGCCGCGGCCCTGCTACGTCCACCGGTACTGCTCGGGTCCGTGCTGGTGGCGAGAGCCGAGCTTACGAGACATCTCGGATGCGCCCGCGCCGCCTCGGCGTGCCGCTCACAGATGAGTGCTGTCGGCACCGAACGGCAGGCATGAGGTGATCATCTGGGCGTTCCGCAGGTCCTGGACGACGAGATGCTCCAGCAGCAGCGTTGCGGCATCCGCCGGCCAGAGCACCACCCACAGCCATACCCCGCAGGCCTCACCCACGAAGGCGGCCCGGTCGGGCGGGCAGACGACCGGCCACAGCGCGGTCGGGTGCCCAGCGGCCTCGATCTTCTCCTCGGGCCTGTCGCCGATGCGCTCGGGATCGGTACCTGGCAGCCCGGCAAGCCGGGCGCCGAGGCCGATCCCCGGCTCCTCGGCGATGATCACAAGTTCCGCCGGCCCGCCGAGCGGGGAGGGGCCGCCCGCGGCAAACGCGGTCGCCCGCGGTCCGGTGCGGTCGTCACCAGCCCAGGAGACGCCGCTGGCGAACCAGTGGACCGGCATCGGCCAGGGGACCCATATCGGCGCCTTGGCAGCGTGCGCGAGGAAGAGCAGCACCTGCTCCCGGGAGGACACCGCCACTCGGTAGGGGCTGACATCCCCATGTTCGTCACAGCGCCACTGGCTGTTCCACAGGTCGGGCGGATGCACCGTCCGCAGGCAGCGGGGACACGCAGGCGGGCTCGTCACCGGGCCGCTCCCCGGTGATGCGCGCCGCTGCCTGACAGTTCCACCGATCCGATGACTTCCCTCCGGTCATGTGCGGCAAACCTGCTCCGGGCAGACCTCACGAGCCGTGGCAAGACGGGCATCAGGGAGTTTCCCCCCGGGCGTGCCGGTGTCCGTCGGGGTATGCCGGGGTATGCCGGGGCCGGACCTTCAGGACTGTCGCGCGTGGCGTCACCCGTGTCAGGCTCTTGTGCACGAAAGTGGAGCAGTGGCTTCCATGAGCAAGGCCGAGCCGTTCTGGGTGGCGGGCCGGCCGGTAACGGGTTCGGCGACCTTTCAGGTCCGTCACCCGTGGGACGATCGTCTGATCGCCACGGTCGCGCGGCCGGATCCGGCGCAGGTGGACGCGGCCGTGGCCGCCGCCAGCGCGGCCATGCCGGCCATGTCGGCCATGTCGGCCCACGGCCGGGCCGCGGCCCTCGCCCACGTCGCGGGCCGGATCGCCGAACGCGGTGAGGAGCTGGCCGCGCTCATCACCGCCGAGAGCGGCAAGCCGCTGACCTGGGCCCGGGTCGAGGTCGCGCGGGCATCCTCGACGTTTCGCTGGGGCGCGGAGGAAGCCCGGCGCTGGTCGGGGCAGCTCCAACGGCTCGACACCGACCCGGCGGGGGCGGGCCGGGCCGCGGTGGTCCGGCGTTTTCCTCGTGGCCCGGTGCTGGGGATCACGCCGTTCAACTTCCCGCTGAACCTGGTCGCGCACAAGGTCGCACCCGCGTTGGCGGTCGGCGCGCCCATCATCGTCAAGCCCGCGCCGAAGACGCCGTTGTCGTCCCTGCTGCTGGGCGAGCTGCTCGCCGAGACAGACCTGCCCGAAGGCGCGTGGTCGGTGCTGACCGTGTCGAACGAGGCTATGCCCGAACTGGTCGCGGACGCCCGGCTACCGGTCGTGTCCTTCACCGGCTCGGCCCCCGTGGGCTGGTCGATCAGGGACGCGGTGCCGCGCAAGCACGTCGTCCTCGAGCTGGGCGGTAACGCGGCGGTGCTGGTGGCGGCGGACTGGTCCGCCGCCACGGACCTGCGCTGGGCGGCCGGGCGGATCGCGACGTTCTCGAACTACCAGGCCGGCCAGTCCTGCATAGCCGTGCAGCGGGTGTACGCGGAGCGCGACGTGTACGAGGAGCTGTTGGCCGAGGTGAGCGTCGCGGTTGCCCGGCTGCGCACCGGCGACCCGGGCAACGAGGCGACCGAGGTGGGGCCTTTGATCGACCTGGCCGCGGCCGAACGGGTCGAGCGATGGATCAACGAGGCCGTCGAGGCGGGTGCGACGGTGGTCGTCGGCGGCGAGCGGGACGGCACCACGGTCGCGCCGGCTGTGCTGCGGGGTGTTCCGCCGGACGCCCGCCTGGCGCGGGAGGAGGTGTTCGGACCGGTCCTCGTCATCGAACCGGTCGACGGGCTGGACGAAGGCCTGGCCCGGATCAACGACAGCCCGTACGGCCTGCAGGCGGGGGTGTTCACCCGGGACGTGCGGGTGGCCTTCCGCGCGCACCGGGAGCTCGACGTCGGCGGTGTGATCATCGGGGATGTTCCCTCCTACCGGGCCGACCAGATGCCCTACGGCGGTACCAAGGGGTCGGGGACGGGCCGGGAGGGCGTGCGGGCGGCCATGGAGGATCTCACCGTCGAGCGTGTGATGGTCCTGACCGGCATCGATCTGTAGGCCGGCATCGA
>NZ_CAKJTR010000110.1:13901-14547 GCF_917627355.1 Protofrankia sp. Cj3
TGGGCCGTAGCGGGCGGATGTCAGGCCGGCAGTTTGCGGAAGTCCCAGCTTGTGATCTTGCTTGGAGTGATCCGTAGCCAGGCATGCCGGCCGTCGTGGGCCATCGTGTCGCGGCCGGTGTACTTGCCGGCGAACAGCCGCTCGGGCCCGGCGAGTTCCGGATCGGGCGCGCCCGTGCGCGGGACGTCCCCGACCGGCTCGGCTGTTCCCTTGATCTCGACGCCCCGGAGTTCCTGGTACTGCTCGCCGGCATCCACGACCACGGCGACCCGCGGATCGCGGCCGATGTCGGTCCAGCGCTGGCTGCGGACGACGGAGTTCAGCCACAGGGACGCGCCGTCCCAGACGAACCACAGCGCGGCCACATGCGGACCATCGCTACTGAGAGTAGCGACCCGGCAGGTTCGTTCCGTCGCGAGGAAAGCGTCGACCTCGGTGGGGGCCATCGCGATCGCCCGTCCGCGACGCTGCTCCCGAGCCGGCATGCTGGCACGCTCCATTCCGCTGGTTTTTCTGTGGGCCTCGCAGCCACCCGGCAGCGGTGTGATCCGGGCCATCGTGGCGTAGGGAAGCAGCCGCATGCCAGTGGTTACTGAGCGTCGCGGACGGATTCTCGTCGTCAGCCGGCTAAGAGCGCCCGGCAATA
>NZ_CAKJTR010000110.1:14977-18708 GCF_917627355.1 Protofrankia sp. Cj3
CCCCGCTCCTTGAACCACGCCCCTATTGCCGGGCGCTCTAAGCCGTCAGATGTGGCGCCCGCCGGAGATCTCCAGCACCGTCCCGGTGATGTAGCTCGACAGCTCGCTGGCCAGGAACAGCGCGGCGCCGGCCACCTCGGCTGGTTCGCCCGCCCGTCCCAGCGGGATCTCGGTCAGCTTCGACTCCCAGACGTCCCGTGGCATCGCCTCGGTCATGGCGGTCCGGATCAGACCGGGCTGGATGGCGTTGACCCGCACCCCGCCCTTGGCCAGCTCCTTCGCGGCGGCCTTGGTGAGACCGACGATGCCGGCCTTGGCCGCGCTGTAGTTGGTCTGGCCGAAGTTGCCGACCTTCCCGGAGATCGATGACATATTGATGATCGAACCGCCGCCCTGTTCCTTCATGGCGAGACCGGCTGCCTTGGTGCCGAGCCACGCGCCGAACAGGTGGATGTCGATCACGAGCCGGAAGTCGTCGGCGGACATCTTCTTCATGCTGGCGTCGCGGGTGATGCCGGCGTTGTTGACCATGATGTCGATCCGCCCGTACTCCCGCTGGCAGGCCTCGACGAGCGCCTGGACGTCGTCCTCCCTGGTGACATCCGTGCGGACGGCGATCGCCGGCCCCAGTTCCTTCGCGGCCTCGGCGGCTTTCTCGACGTTGATGTCGGCGAGCACCACCCTGGCGCCGTTGGCGACGAAGAGCTGGGCGATGGCGAGCCCCAGGCCCTGCGCGCCACCGGTGATGACAGCCGCCTTGTCCTCGAGCAGTCCCACGGGTGTTCCCTTCCCCACGCGTCCGGGCGCGCCGACGGCGCGCATCTCATCGGCTCCGCCGCAGCTCAGGCGGGTCCTTCTCAGCAGTAATACCGCGCCCGGCCGGTCGCGGGCGCGTGATCGCGCCTGGCGCGGATGCTGGCGGGACGGCCACGGCTCATCCGGCGGGGCGGTCGGGCGGCGTCACTTCCCGATTTGTCTGTTCCTGATGTCGACAGCTCCGAAGCCGTGCGTGGTCTGCGCACCGACCCCGGCGATCGCCGCGAACCGCATGAGCGCGCCGAACACCTCGGCCGCGGCCGCCGACGCCGTCTTCAACAGGCGTAGCTCGGCCTCGCCCACGAAACCGACCTGGCGGATCTGTTCGGTAACCGGAACCTGCTCGCTCGCGCCGGACACCGCGTCCAGGAACACCGAGCCGACCAGCTCACGGGCGGCGCTGTCATCGATCGTCAGGGTGTCCGGGGCGTGGGCGTTCCACCGGGCGAGCAGTGAGCGCACGATCAACACCGGTTCGGGCAGCGGCAGGTCCCGGCCGTTGCGGGAGAAGAAGGTGGGGGTGAGCATCCGCAGCCGGACCCGCCGGGCCGGCCCGACCGACGCCAGCCGCGCGAACGGCCAGAGGTCCGCGTCGAACCCCATGACCGACTGTTCGCACGGCCCGAAGCGAACCGTCCGCGGCGGCCAGGTCGGTGGCAGGTCGCCGTGGCCGAGCCATCCCAGCCGCCACACCGTCATCGCCGGGGAGTCGCCCGGCTTTCCCGGGCCGGCGGAGCCTGCCGACGGCCGGAGCAGGCCGGCCGCGAACGGTTTCGTGTCAGCGTGATGGTCGGAGTCGGGAGTTTCGAAAAGCCGGGCGGCGGCACCGAGCAGATGGCGGGGTAACGGCGAGCGCGGCGGTGTCGTGAATTTCAGCGACAGCGAAGCCGGCATCGCATCCCCCTACATGGGCCCTGAACCCCGATGCTCACAGTAGCCGAGCCCGGTCCACCACCAGTGGTTCCCTCGACCGGTTCGATGCGCGGACCGACGCGCTGACGGACGCATACCTCGACCTTCACGGCGGCATCGACTGGGATGGCCAGGCCCAGGAGAGCAAGGCCCGCACCGACGCCTGCTGACTGGGCACCGTCCGCCGGCGGACGCTTGGAACACGGATCCCTCGTGGCTATCGGACGATCCAGTAGTCGGCGTCCGGGCCGAGATACTTGCCGGGATCAGGATGCTCACCCGTGGCGACCTCACCCAGGCATCCACGAGGTTCCCGCAACCGACCGCGCCGCGATCGCGGCAATCTGGCTCTCCTA
Organism: Protofrankia sp. Cj3; assembly: GCF_917627355.1. Taxonomy (NCBI): domain Bacteria; kingdom Bacillati; phylum Actinomycetota; class Actinomycetes; order Frankiales; family Frankiaceae; genus Protofrankia; species Protofrankia sp. Cj3. The sequence goes on from NZ_CAKJTR010000110.1 coordinate 17,062, forward strand.
CGTCAACAGGTGATCGACATGGCTATCACGGCAGACCACATCCGCACCACCCTGACTGTCTACCTCGACGCACACCCCGAGGAAAAGCCCGACCTCGTACCCGTCTTCGACCTCCTGGACACCGGCAGCGACATCACCTCCCGCAAGGAGTTCCGCGGCCATGCCACCGTCGGCGCGGCGATCGTCAACACCGACGGACGCATCCTGCACATTCACCACCGAGCGCTCAACAGCTGGCTCCTACCCGGCGGCCACCTCGAAAGCCAGGACACCTCGCTGCTGGAAGCAGCCCTGCGCGAACTCGCTGAGGAGACCGGTATCCCCGCAGATGCCGTCACATCGGTCGGTGGCCAGCCGATCCACATCGACGTCCACCCAATCCCCGCCAACGACGCCAAGGGCGAGCCGGAGCACCGGCACGTCGACTTCCGATTCCTCTTCCGCACCACCGCTGACGTGCGCCAACTCCAGACCGACGAGGTCACCGCCGCCTCCTGGCGTGGAATCGACACCCTCAAAGCGACGTTGCGGCAGCGCATTGCCGCGGCCCTGCCTGACACCCGCTCGACCGCCCTGCCTGGGTGTTGACCCCATGACGGCCCTTTCTCGTGGACAGTGGCCTTCAGGTCCGCTGTCCACGGAACCGGGACCGCTTCAACCCACCAGGTGGATGACCCGTTCGTCGTCGACCACCTCGCGCAGCCGGCGCAGCACCTCCCACTGCGGGATGGACGGGAAACAGTCCTCGATGTCCGACCGGGCGACCCAGCTCATTCCGCTGTCGCGGGCCTCCGCCAGGGCGGCGAGGGCGTCCTTGGCGCCGAGCCCACGGCGGTAGGCGAAGCTCCACGGCATCAGCAGCGGATCGATCACCGGGTCCAGCACCCGCAGCAGCGCCCGCTCGACGACTCTGTCGATCAGGCAGGGCACGCCAAGGATGCGGACACCGCCGGACGGCTTCGGGATCTCCACTTTGCGTACCGGGGACGCCAGCCATTCGCCATCCGCGAGTGCCGTACCGAGTTCGTCGAGGTTACGGGCTGCGTTGGCTTCGAACGCGGCTACCTCGGTATCGGGATGTCCGTCGGCTAGGGCGGCGTCGCGGACCTCCGCCCAGGCGTCCAGCAGTGCCTGCGAGGTGAACGCCCGCGCGTACAGCTGACCCATCCAACGCCCTTCCGTCCACCGATGATGCGTACCGTAGCCAATGGTGTCGGATGTTTGTCACGTCGCGCATGGTGTGACCGATCAGAGATCGTGACTCGGAGGTGGCGGTCGCGTGATGGATCAGGCCGGCCTGGCTGCGATCGGTACAGATCGTTTTCCCGGGTCCTCCTTTTGTCATGATCCTCGACGGATCTGTTTGTGCAGCTCAAGGCATATGTCGATCTATTTTGGCGCTTGGATTTCGATCTTTATCAAGATCCTCTGGGATGGGTGCTCGCAACGGGGTACCATCGTTGCAGCTCAGCGGGGGTCCCAAGGGGGGTGCCCTCGCTAACCCCGGCCCGATCATGAGGGCATTGAAACGATTGATCTGATCGCCAGTTGCGACAAAGATCGTCCTCGCTAAGGGAGCGCAGAAAAATAACACGTAGAGTCCCGGAACGGCGTCCGTTGGTGTGTTATGGGCGGCATGGACACAGC
>NZ_CAKJTR010000111.1:0-9626 GCF_917627355.1 Protofrankia sp. Cj3
GGGGGATGCCGGCCCCGCCCCGCGGCCGGCGGCCGAACCCGTGGTACAGGCCGCGGCGAACGTCGCTCCGGCGCGGGAGGCCGAGGGGGGCGCGGCGCGGGAGGCCGAAGCGGGCCAGCCGTCGGCCGGCCACCCGACAGGGTAAAAGATCCACGTCGGGCCTCCTCCCCGTCCCAGCGTCCCCGTCCCGTCCCCGCCGGCGGTCGCGCCCGGCATCATCGGCCGGCGAAGTATCCCAGCGCGGCCCGTAAAGACGGTTTCATGCCCGGTTGGCCACATCGGGCTCCGGGCTTTTAGCGATCACGGCGAATCCCGGGCACACGTGGCACACTCAGGAGTGCGCCTGGCCGGGACAGCCCCGTCACGGTGGCGCGTCCGGACAACGTCGTCCGCCTCACGGAGAATCCCTGAAGACGGACAGGACCCGCCGGATGCCGATCGCACAAGGCTTGTACGACCCCACATTCGAGCACGACGCCTGCGGGGTCGGTTTCGTCGTGGATGTCCGTGGTCGACGCAGTCATGAACTGATCGAACAGGGCCTCACCGTGCTGCGCAACCTCGACCATCGGGGCGCTTCCGGTTGCGACCCGGACACCGGTGACGGCGCCGGCATCCTGTTGCAGGTGCCAGACGCCTTCCTGCGTGACGTTGTCGATTTCCCACTGCCGCCAGCCGGTCAGTACGCGGTGGGCACGGCCTTTCTGCCGCAGGTCGCCGGTGATCGCGACAACGCTGTCCGCGCGATCAGCCGTATCGTCCGCGGGGAGGGCCTGCGGGTGCTGGGCTGGCGTGAGGTGCCGGTGGTCAGCCACATCGTCGGCCGGGCTGCGGCCGAGGTTGAGCCGCGGATGCGGCAGATCTTCCTTGGCCTGCCCGCCGCGGCCGGTGCTCCCGGCGCCGCCGATGGGCCCATCGATCTGCTGGACCTTGAGCGGCGGGCGTTCTGCGTCCGCAAGCGGGCTCGCCGGGAAGCCGGTGTGTACTTCCCATCACTGTCGGCGCGTACCACCGTCTACAAGGGCATGCTCACCACCCACCAGCTTTCGGCCTACTTCCCCGATCTCGATGATCCGCGTTTTGCCAGCGCGATCGCTCTCGTGCACAGCAGGTTCTCAACCAACACCTTCCCGAGCTGGCCGCTGGCCCATCCCTACCGTTATGTCGCTCATAATGGAGAGATCAATACGGTACGTGGCAACCGTAACTGGATGCGGGCTCGCGAGGCGCTGCTGGCCAGCGATCTTATCCCCGGCGACCTGCGCCGGATCTTCCCCATCTGCGCGGACGGCGCGAGCGACTCGGCCAGTTTCGACGAGGTTCTGGAACTGCTCCACCTGGGCGGGCGCAGCCTCCCGCATGCCGTTCTTATGATGATCCCGGAGGCTTGGGAGAACCACGACGAGATCGACCCGGCTCGCCGGGCGTTCTACCGGTTCCACTCGGCGCTGATGGAGCCGTGGGACGGTCCGGCGTCCATTGCGTTCACCGATGGAACGGTCATCGGCGCGGTGCTCGATCGTAACGGATTGCGTCCGTCTCGTTACTGGGTAACCGATGACGGTCTGGTTGTCATGGCTTCCGAGGTCGGCGTCCTGGATCTTCCCGCGCACAGAGTGGTGCAGAAGGGCCGGCTCCAGCCGGGGAAGATGTTCCTGATCGACACCGCGCAGGGCCGGATCGTCGACGACGAGGAGATCAAGTCGGACCTGGCCGCCGCCGCGCCGTACGGGGAATGGCTGCACGCGGGCCTGATCGCCCTGGATGATCTACCCGAACGCGAGCACGTCGTCTACGGCCACTCCTCGGTCCGCCGGCGCCAGCAGGTCTTCGGTTACACCGAGGAGGAACTGCGCGTCATCATCGCGCCCATGGCCCGAGCCGGTGTCGAACCCATCGGCTCGATGGGCACCGACACGCCGGTCGCGGTGCTCTCCGGACGCCCGCGCCTGCTCTTCGACTACTTCAGCCAACTGTTCGCGCAGGTGACCAACCCTCCGTTGGACGCGATCCGGGAGGAGATGGTCACGAGCCTGGGCCGGACGCTCGGCCCTGAGGGCAATCTGCTGGCGCCGTCACCGGCGTCGTGCCGGCTGGTGCACCTGCCGTTCCCGGTTATCAGCAACACGGAGCTTGCCAAGATCGTTGGCATCAACGACGACGGTGACATGCCTGGGTTCGCGGCGGTGACTGTCCGTGGCCTCTACGATGTGGACGGCGGCGGCACGGCGCTCGCCGAGCGGCTCGACGAGATCTGCCGTGGCGTCAGCGAGGCGATCGCGGACGGTGCCCGCGTCGTCGTCCTGTCCGACCGCGATTCCGATCGGCACAAGGCGCCGATTCCCTCGCTGCTGCTCACCGCGGCCGTCCACCACCACCTCATCCGGGAGAAGACCCGGACCAAGGTCGGTCTCATCGTGGAGTGTGGTGACGCCCGCGAGGTCCACCATGTCGCCCTGCTTCTCGGATACGGTGCGGCCGCTGTCAACCCCTATCTGGCCTTCGAGTCGATCGACAACATCCTCGACGGCGGCGAGCTGGCCGGCATCACCCGTGAGCAGGCCCAGAAGAACCTCATCAAGGCGCTGGGCAAGGGCGTGCTCAAGGTGATGAGCAAGATGGGCATCTCCACCGTGGCCAGCTACACCGGAGCCCAGGTGTTCGAGGCGATCGGCCTGTCCCAGCAGCTGGTGGGCACCTACTTCACCGGGACGCCGTCCCGGCTGGACGGTGTGGGCATCGACGTCATCGCGGACGAGGTCGCGGCCCGTCACCACAAGGCGTACTCGGTGGTCTCCTCGGAGCTTGCCCACCGCAACCTGGACACCGGCGGTGAATACCAGTGGCGCCGCGAGGGTGAGGTGCACCTGTTCAACCCGGAGACGGTCTTCCTGCTCCAGCACGCCACGCGCAGCCGTCAGTACGAGGTGTTCAGGCAGTACACCGCCACCGTCGACGAGTTGTCGCGGCGCAGCGCCACCCTGCGCGGCTTGTTCTCGCTGCGCGAGGGACTGCGTCCGCCGGTTCCGATCGACCAGGTCGAGCCCGTGTCGGAGATCCTCAAGCGGTTCGCCACCGGTGCGATGTCCTACGGGTCCATCAGCGCCGAGGCGCACGAGACGCTGGCGATCGCGATGAACCGGATCGGGGCGAAGTCCAACACCGGCGAGGGCGGCGAGGACGCCGAACGGTTCACCCCGGACGCCAACGGCGACCTCCGCCGATCCTCGATCAAACAGGTCGCCAGCGGCCGCTTCGGCGTGACCAGCGAGTACCTCGCCAACGCCGACGACATCCAGATCAAGATGGCACAGGGCGCCAAGCCCGGTGAGGGCGGCCAGCTGCCCGGGCACAAGGTCTACCCGTGGATCGCGCGCACCAGGCACTCGACGGCGGGCGTGGGCCTGATCTCACCACCGCCGCACCACGACATCTATTCCATCGAGGATCTCGCCCAGCTCATCCACGACCTGAAGAACGCCAACCCGCGGGCCCGGGTGCACGTCAAGCTCGTCGCTGAGGTCGGTGTGGGCACGGTGGCCGCCGGAGTGTCCAAGGCCCACGCCGATGTCGTCCTGATCTCCGGGCATGACGGTGGTACCGGCGCATCCCCGCTGACCTCGCTCAAGCACGCCGGCGCCCCCTGGGAGCTGGGGCTGGCCGAGACTCAGCAGACGCTGCTGCTCAACGGCCTGCGCGACCGGATCGTCGTCCAGGTGGACGGCCAGCTCAAGACCGGTCGGGATGTCATCGTCAGCGCGCTGCTGGGCGCGGAGGAGTTCGGCTTCGCGACCGCGCCGCTGGTGGTCGCTGGGTGCGTGATGATGCGGGTGTGTCACCTCGACACCTGCCCGGTGGGCGTGGCGACCCAGAACCCGGAGCTGCGCGCCCGCTTCACCGGTAGGCCCGAGTTCGTGGAGACCTTCTTCACCTTCATCGCCGAGGAGGTGCGTGAGTACCTCGCGGCGTTGGGCTTTCGCTCGCTGCACGAGGCTGTCGGCCGCGTGGAGGTACTCGACGCGCGCGCCGCGGTCGACCACTGGAAGGCCGCCGGCCTTGACCTCACCCCGTTGCTGCACGCGCCGGAACGTCCCTTCGAGGGCTCCCTGCACTGCACGACCGCTCAAGACCATGGTCTGGACAAGGCCCTGGACAACTCCCTGATCCAGCTCTGCGAGGGGGCGCTGGAGGATGGCCGGCCCGTGTGGCTGGAGATGCCGATCCGTAATGTCAACCGGACGGTCGGCACCATGCTCGGTTTCGAAGTGACCAGGCGTTACGGCGCTGTGGGCCTTCCCGATGACACGATCTCGCTGCGGTTCACCGGTTCGGCCGGGCAGAGTTTCGGCGCGTTCGTGCCACGCGGGGTGACCCTCACCCTGGAGGGCGACGCCAACGACTACACCGGCAAGGGCCTGTCCGGTGGACGGATCATCGTCTTCCCGCCCAAGGAGGCGCCGTTGCGCGCCGAGGAGAACATCGTCGCCGGCAACGTGCTGCTCTACGGCGCCACGGCCGGCGAGGCGTTCTTCCGGGGCATCGTGGGGGAGCGCTTCTGCGTCCGTAACTCCGGCGCGACCGCCGTCGTCGAAGGCCTTGGCGATCATGGATGCGAGTACATGACCGGCGGCACCGTGGTCGTGCTCGGGCCCACGGGCCGTAACTTCGCGGCCGGGATGAGCGGTGGCGTGGCCTTTCTCCACAACCCGGTCCTGCGCCGGATCAACACCGAGATGGTCGACGTGGACCTGCTGGACGACGGCGACCGGGCGCTGCTGCTCACCCTGATCGCCCGGCACCGGCGGGAGACCGGGTCGACCGTGGCGGCGGGCCTGCTCGCGGACTGGGACTCCGAGCAGTCCTCCTTCGTCAAGATCATGCCTCGAGACTACAAGCGGGTGCTCGCCGCGATGCGCAAAGCCGAGGAGGACGGCCTGCCGGCCGAAGACTTGATCATGTCGTCGTCCCGTGTCTGACCGGCGTTGCGGCAGCGGTCCCGATAAGATCATTCGACAGGAGTGGCATGGCTGACCCGACCGGTTTCCTCAAGCACCACCGGGAGCTGCCGACGCGCCGGCCCGTCGATGTGCGCATCGCGGACTGGCACGAGGTCTACGAACCGTTCCCGGTCGAATCCCTGCGGCAGCAGGCGGCACGGTGCATGGACTGCGGCATTCCCTTCTGTCACAACGGCTGCCCGCTCGGGAACATCATCCCAGAATGGAACGACCTGGTGCGGCGCTCCGGCTGGGGCGAGGCGATCGAGCGGCTGCACGCGACCAACAACTTCCCGGAGTTCACCGGACGGCTGTGCCCGGCGCCGTGCGAGACCGCGTGCGTGCTGGGCATCTCCGATGATCCGGTGACCATCAAGCAGGTCGAGGTATCGATCATTGACCGGGCGTGGGCTGATGGCACGGTCCGGCCGGTCCTGCCGTCCGCCCGCACCGATCAGCGGGTCGCCGTGGTCGGGTCCGGCCCGGCGGGGCTCGCCGCGGCTCAGCAGCTCACCCGGGCTGGCCACAACGTCGTCGTGTATGAGCGAGCCGACCGTATCGGTGGGCTGCTGCGTTATGGCATTCCCGAGTTCAAGCTGGAAAAGCGGCTGCTGGACCGCCGCCTCGCGCAGATGCGAGCCGAGGGCACCGTGTTCATACCCTCGTGCAACGTGGGTGTGGACATCACCGCGGACGAACTGCGCGCGTCCTATGACGCGATCGTGCTTGCCGGTGGTTCGACGATCGGGCGTGACCTGAGCGTGCCCGGCCGGGAACTGGCCGGTATCCATCTCGCCATGGAGTACCTGGTTCCCGCGAACCGGGTACAGCAGGGCGACTGTACCGAATCGCCGATCAACGCGGCGGGCAAGCGGGTTGTCATCATCGGTGGTGGTGACACCGGCGCGGACTGCCTGGGTACCGCGCACCGCCAGGGCGCGGTGTCCGTGCACCAACTGGAGATCATGCCGCGGCCGCCACGGCTGCGTCCCGTGAGCAACCCATGGCCGACCTGGCCGGTCGTCTACCGGGTGTCGAGCGCGCACGAGGAGGGCGGGGAACGGCTCTTCGCCGTCTCCACCGAATGTTTTCTCGGTGATGACCTGGGTCAGGTCCGCGCGTTGCGCATGCACGAGGTCGCCATGGTCGACGGCCGCTTCGAGCGGGTGCCGGACACCGACGTCGAGCTGGCCTGCGACCTTGTGCTGCTGGCGATGGGTTTTACCGGGCCGGAACGGCCAGGCCTGCTGGAACAGCTCGGCGTCGCGTTCGACAGCCGTGGCAACGTTGCCCGGGACGCCGGCTGGGCGAGTTCGGTCGCGAAGGTGTTCGTTGCCGGAGACATCGGCCGGGGCCAGTCCCTGATCGTGTGGGCGATCGCGGAGGGCCGGGCTGCCGCCGCGGCGGTGGACCGTTATCTGCGTGGCAGCAGCGAGCTGCCCGAACCGGTCGTTCCGACCCGGAGATGATCGTCAGCGGCTGCGGCGCGGGCGGTAGGCTTCTCAGCGATACGCAGGGATCCCGCTGGAGGGCGACGAGGCCAGATGCTGGACAGACGGTTCATCCGGGAGAATCCCGACACCGTGCGGGCAGCCGCTCGGGTCAAGGGAGTCGACCTCGACGTCGATGGCATTCTGCTCCTCGACCGCTCCGTGCGGGCACTGCAGCATACGCTGGACACCGCCCAGCGTGAGCGCAGGGAGCTCGCCGGTGGGTTCAAAGCCGCGGGCGAGGCAGAGCGTGAGCGCCTGCGGGAACGTTCCGGCGTTCTCGACGAGCGGCTGCGCCAGACCCGGGAGGAGCTGGAGCGGGCCAGCGCACACCTGCGGGACCTGCTGCTGCGGACACCGAACATCCCGTGGAGCGGGGCGCCGGTCGGACCGGATGAGGCGGCGAACACCGTCATCCGGGTGTGGGGCGAGCGCCCGGCGTTCGACTTCACCCCCGTCGACCATGTCGAGCTGGCCGAGAAGCGTGGCTGGGCGGAGTTCGAACGGGCCCGTAGCGCCTCGGGGGAGCGGGCGTACGCGCTCGCCGGTGACCTCGTGCTGTTGGAGCGGGCCGTGCACTCCTACGCGCTGGACCTGCTGGCAAGCCGGGACTTCCGGCTGCTGTCGGTGCCGTCGCTGGTCAAGCGTGACGCGCTGGTCGGTACCGGTTTCCTGCCGGGGCACGGTGAGGAGATCTACCAGCTGCCCGGGGACGATCTCTATCTCGCTGGTACCGCCGAGGTCGCGCTGGTCGGTCTGCACTCCGGGGAGATGCTGTCCCTGCGTGACCTGCCGTTGCGCTATGCCGGGATCTCGCCGTGTTTCCGTCGGGAGGTCGGCAGCGCCGGGCGTGACGTCCGTGGGCTGCTGCGCGTGCACCAGTTCGAGAAGGTCGAACAGTTCGTGATCTGCGTGGCCGACGAGGCGGAGTCGGCCCGCTGGCACGCCGAGCTGCTCGGCACCGCTGAACACGTCCTGCAGTCCCTGGGCCTGGCCTACGAGGTGGTGGAGTGCGCCACCGGCGACATGGGCCTCGGCAAGTTCCGGATGAACGACATCAATACGTGGTTCCCGTCGCTGGAGCGCTTCCGGGAGACCCACAGCTGCTCGACCCTGCACGACTGGCAGGCCCGCCGGGCGAACATCCGTTACAAGGACGCTGACGGGCGGGTCCGGTTCGCCCACACGCTGAACAACACGGCGGTGGCAACACCTCGGCTACTGGCCGCAATCATGGAGAACTTCCAGACCGCTGATCATCATGTCCGCGTCCCCAAGGTGCTGCGGCCTTATCTCGGCGACCGCGAGATCATCTAAGAGCGTGTTTGAGATCGGGCTTTCGATCAGTGAGCCGCGTCCAGGCACCCCCTGGCAAGGCGGAAGGCCGAAGCGATACCGGATGAGTTGTATCGGTTTGGCCGACAACGCAGCCAGAGGGAGCCTGGGCGCGGCGAGCCGGAATGATGATCTCAAACGCGCTCTAAGAGTGCCCGGCAATAGGGGTGTGGTTCAAGGAGCGGGGCCGGGGTGCGTAGATCGCGAGGCGGAGGAGGAGGCGCCGGAGGTTGTGGGTGTCGACCGACGACAACGATGCGAGGTGTGTGCCCCGGCCCCGCGCGCCGCGTCTCCTGTTGCCGGTCGCTCTGAGCCCGGAGCAGCGGGCAGCTGTGGATGACGGTGGCCCGGGTGGATTCCCGCCCGCCCGCAGCGCATTGGGTCTGCGCGTGGCGCTCGCCCTGTTCGGGCTCCTGTTCTGCGTCGGCGCTTGCGCCTATTACGCGGTTTCCGATCGGCCGTTGCCCGCCGCCGTACTCGCTCTGATCGCCTTGACAGCGGTGGCCGACCTCGTTGTCATCATGCGGCGGATGCGCCGGGAACGGCGCTGAGAGCGTGTCCGAGGAATTTCCGAGAAGTGTCTGAGGAAGCCCAGCGACGCCCTTACCTGGACTTCCTCGAGCGTCCGGCTCAACCGCACTGTCCGCATCCGCGGGTCACGCCGTGTGCCGATGTTCGTGGACACGGTCGAGCGCCCCTGGGGAGGCTCGGACAGCATCCACACAGAACCAGGTCAAAGCGAGCCTGGTCGTGTCGGCCCGCGTACCTGCACACTTATCACGTCCAGTGACGGATCCCAGCCGGCGGCGGCGCGCGCACTGACCGGGGGGCGCTGTCGGCCGGTCGGCCGCGCAGTACCGGACGCGATACACGGAGGAACGCAGACGGCACACGATGATCCCACACGTCGCGAGCACTCCTGGCTGGCCCGCGCAGCGCTTGCGGGTCTGGTCTCTGGCTCGGACGCTGATCCTCAGCGACTACGACTACCTGGCCAGCTGGGCGACCAGCCTCGCGTTCGAGGTCCGCGCGGCGGCGCAGGCCCAGGCCATCCACGTTCACCGGTGGGTCTTCGCCGTCCCGCACGTCTTGTGCGACGACGGCGACACCATCCAGGCCCGGCCCCTGTTCACCGCCCCTTTTCAGCCCGGCGAGACCGAGACGATCAGCTGGATGAGCTGCGACGACGGTGACGGCATCGACTACGGCCGGGTCGAGTTCGCCCGCCGTCCCAACGACGAGTCCGTCTTCGACGAACCCGAGTACTTCGCCGTCCCGATGCACCCGCTGCCCCGCCACCCCGGCGCCGCCCTGCACCGCCTCCTCACCTCCGGCATCCCCGACCTCGCCTCGGCGCTTCCACAGCGACCCTGAACGTCACCCGGTCAAGATCTGCTGGCTCGCGTGGTAGACGGGCCGGTTGGCGAACTTTCCGACCCGCATCCGGGGCCGATGCGCCGAATCGGAGAGGGCATCGATCATCGTTTCCGCAGCTCAGATGCCCACGCGTGGCCGAGGTCAAATCTTCCCCGCCCGGGGAATGAGTCGCGCCTGGGCATGGGTCATCGTTACAACGCACCCCACCAGAGCACAGGCGATCTTCCGCCTGTGGTGCCGCGGAGCTGGGGGCGGGACGGCTCGGAAGGATCTTCGTTGACTCAGATGACTGGCACGTCCAGCGCCCCGGACCGGGCGACTGAGGTCCGTAACGCGCTGGTGGACAAGCTCTGCGTGACCGGCATGATCACCTCTCTGGAGGTGGAGCGGGCGTTTCGTGCCGTGCCGCGGCACCTGTTCGTTCCCG
>NZ_CAKJTR010000111.1:9891-17420 GCF_917627355.1 Protofrankia sp. Cj3
GCGCGGACGCTGAGGACGGCGTGGCCGAGCTCGGCGACCGGGTCGACGCGATCCTGGTGACGGCCGGTGCCTGGGACCTCTCGCCGGCGTGGCTCGCGCAGCTGGCCGAGGACGGCCGGATCGTCGTACCGCTGCGGATGAACGGGATTACCCGATCGATCGGGTTCCGCCGCGACGGCGATCACCTGGTGAGCACCTCGGCCGAGGTGTGCGGGTTCGTCCCCATGCAGGGTGCCGGTGCCCACGACGAGCGGGTCTTCCTTCTGCCTGACGGGCACGGCCGTCATGTCCGGCTGCGTTTCGACGTTGACCCGCCCCAGGACCTGGATCTTCTGGACGGCGTCCTCGCGGCGCCTCGGACCGAGGTGTGCTCCGGGATCACGATCCGTAACGGCGTGTCCTTCGCCGACCTGCACCTGTGGTTCGCCTGCTTCCTGCCGGGCTTCTGCCGGCTGACGGCGGACGAGGGAACCGACCTCGCCGCCGACCGCAAGAGTTGGTTCCCCTTCGGGGCCGTGCAGGGCGACTCGTTCGCCTATCTGGCGGTGCGCCCGGCGTTGGATGGCGCCGGGGTCGAGTTCGGCGGACGAGCGTATGGCCCGCACGGCGAGGCCGCTGCCACCGCGCTCGTCAAGCAGATCCAGGCCTGGGATCGCCAGGCACGGGGCGGACCGGCCCCGACCTTCGCCTACTGGCCGACGGGCACCGACCGTCCGCCGGCCGGCGAGGGCACGGCCGTGCTGGCGAAGACCCACGGCCTGGTCTCGATCTCCTGGCCGGTCGCGGACTGACCTGGCCGGTCCAGGACGCACCACCCACCCGAGAAATCCCCCACCAGAACAAGGAGTGATCTCGATGTCGCCGGTGCTGATGGCCGACCAGGCGGAGTCCGTGGACTTCGCTCTTGACGACGCGGAGCTGGAACTGGACATGCGGGTGGTGGAGTCCACCACCCGGATCGTGATCATGATGTGCGACACGAGCGACGGCTGCGGCCAGAGCTGCAGCACCAGCGCGTGCAGCACCTCCTCCAACGACCCGTCCTGATCTAGCCGTCCCGCCGTCGGTACCTGCCCGACCTGGGTGCCGACGGCGGATCCCGCACCGGCGAGGAGAGGGGATCGCCATGGCCGTGCCCCCGCGCTACCAGCACACCAGCTTCCTCCAGGTCCGCGCTTCGACGGACCCGGGCGGCCTCGAACTGCCTACTGATCTCGACCTGTCCGACGCGGGCGCGGTCGAGCAGGAAGGCCGGGCATGGCTGGCCAAGACCTGGGCGCACCCGGAGGTGCGGGCGGCGCTGCTACTGGCGAGTACCGATCTCTGTGCCCGCGTCGAGCAGATTCTTGACGACGGCGCCGGGCAAAGGTCCGGGACGGAGGTCCGGCGAGCCCTCACCGCCGTGGCGTCCTACCTGCTGCGGTGGCAGCGGCGCGCGACACCGTTCGGGATATTCGCCGGCATCAGCACCGCGACCGTCGGGCCGGCTACCGCCGAGGTGGGACGCGCACATCAAGCCGTGGCACGCGCGGACGCCGAGTGGGTCACGGCGCTCGTCGATCAGCTCGAAGGGCATCCGGAGCTGCGTGGGCGGCTGACGGTGGTGGCCGACAGCGCGCGGATCGTGCGCGACGGTCGGGTCATCGTGCACCGGCGGGCCGAGGCGGGTGCCTCGAGCCCGGGGCCGCTGCGAGAGTCGTCTGTACGGCTGACCCGACCGGTCCGCTTCGCCTTGGCGGAGGCCGGCAACCCGATCCAGCTGGACGCGCTCGTCGCACGGACGGCAACCAGGTTCCCCACCGCCTCCCCGGACAAGATCCGCGCGCTGGTACACGGTCTGGTCGACGGCGGCCTTCTGATCACGAACCTGCGACCACCGATGACAGCCGTCGATGCCCTGACCCATCTGGCCGACGCGTTACGCGCAGCTGGCCCGGAGGGCCTGACCGACGTGAGCGACCTGCTGCGCGAACTCGACAGGCTCCGCGCCCTGCTGGCCACTCATAACCGCACCCCCGATCCGCAGCAGGCCGCGCAGACGCGCCGGACGGTCGCCGCGCGGATGACCTCGCTTGCACCGGGAGCCGGTCAGATGCTCGCGGTCGATACCCGGCTCGACGCGCAGATCGCCGTCCCCGAGCGGGTTCTCACCGAGGCGGCGCTCGCGGCCAGCGTGCTGCTGCGGCTGTCCCGCCAGCCGTTCGGCTCGACAGCCTGGCTGGACTATCACGCGCGGTTCCGGGCCCGCTACGGCCCCGGCGCTCTGGTTCCGGTTCGGGAGCTGGTTGCCGAGTCGGGGCTGGGCTATCCCGGCGGGTATCTCGGTGCACCGCGAGCGAGGCCTGCCTGGCGGATGCTGACCGACCGCGACACCGCGCTCCTGACCCTGATCCAGCAGGCCGCCGTGGACGGGGCCGAAGAGATCGCGCTGACCGACGCGGACGTCGAGGAACTGGCTGTCGGGGAGCACCAGGACATCGTGCCGCCGCAGCGGGTCGAGCTCGGTGTCGAGGTGTGGGCGGTCTCGACCCGTGCGCTCGACCGCGGGGACTTCCGGCTGCGGGTCACCGCCGCCCCGCGGACCTGCACCAGTATGGCCGGACGGTTCGCCCACCTGCTCGATCCGGCCGACCGCGACCGGCTGGCCGCGACGTACACAGCCAGGGCGAAGGCGGGGGAGCGGGAGCAGCCGCTGGCGGCGCAGCTGTCCTTCCCGCCGCGCCGTCCGCACAACGAGAACGTGGCGCGTGTCGAACCGCTGCTGCCGGACGTCGTCTCCCTCTCCGAGTATCCCGACCCCGCCCACCCCGAGGTCAGGTTGATCGATCTGGATGACCTGGCGGTCACCGCCGACGGCGCGCAGATGTACCTGGTGCAGCGCTCCACCGGCCGGCGGGTGATCCCTCGAATTCCGCACGCGCTGGACACCAGCGTGCAGAGCCCACCGCTGGCCCGCTTCCTCGCCGAGGTCGCCGACTCCCGCAGCGCCGTGTTCGGCGGGTTCGACCTCGGCGCGGCCCGCGTCCTGCCCTACGTGCCGCGCATCCGCTACGGCCGCACGGTGCTGGCCGTCGCCCGCTGGATGCTCACCTCCACCGACCTGCCCCGTGAGCAGTCCGGCAACGAAAGGCAGGAAGCACTGTGTGCCTGGCGGCACCGGTGGCGCGTGCCTGCACGTATCGTGCTCTGCCACGGCGAGCTTTGCCTACCCCTTGACCTGGATCGTCATCTGGACCGGGCGCTGCTGCTGACCCACCTGGAGCGGGCCGGCCGGATCGAGGTGCAGGAGGACGGGCCGCCCAACGCACAGGGCTGGATCGGCCGGCCGGCCGAGCTGCTGATCCCGTTGACCGCGATCAGCCCACTGGCACGGCCACTCCCCGTGACCACAGCGCCGGGAGCGGTACATCGTCCGGGGGACTCCGCCCTTCTGCATGCACAGCTTGTCGGAAACCCGGCTCGGTTCGACGACATCCTCACCGGCCACCTGCCGAGGCTGGTCGCCAGCATGGAAGGGCTTGTCGGGCTGTGGTGGGTCCGGCGACACCGCGACATGATCCTTCCTGAGAGTGATCAGTACCTTGCGGTGTTCCTGCGCCTGCACAGCCCAGACCACTATGGGCCGGTCTCCGCCGCTGTGGCCGCCTTCGCAGCCGACCTAGAGAGCCGCGGCCTTCCCAACCAGCTCACCCTGGCCACCTCTCCGCAGCACACCGCCCGCTACGGCGACGGTGACGCGCTGGCCGCCGCCGAGTCGGTGTTCGCTGCCGACACCCTCTGCGCCATCGCCCAGATCACGACGGCCCAGACGTCCGGGATCTCCACCCAGGCCCTGGCCGCAGCATCGATGGTGGACCTGGCCGCCTCCTTCGCTCCCGACCTGCCGGCCGGGTACCAGGCACTCGTCGGATGCCTTCGGCAGGAGCACGGTGCCCTGGACCGCATCCTGCGGGACCAGGCTCTCGACCTGGCCGATCCCGGCGGTGACCACCAAGCGGTTCGTGCCCTGACCGGCGGTGAGGCAGTCGTCAGAGCCTGGAACGCCCGAGCCACCGCGCTGGCGCTGTACTACCAGGCCCTCGCGCGGCAGCGTGATCCGCGGACAGTGCTGCGGACTCTCCTGCACAAGCACCATGTGCGCGCCGTCGGTGTCGATCCGACCCTGGAGAGGGAAACCGGGCGCCTCGCCCGCGCCGCCGCACTGCGCCACCTCGCTCTGGCCGGTGCCCGGTGACCCCCGGCACCGGTGCCGCGGTGGAGACGTTCTCCGCCGACGACGCGGTCAGACAGTCCCTGGCCCGAGGCCCGGCCGGGACGGCGCTCCTGCAGATCGAGCGGGCCCGGACCGGCTCGGGTAGCTGGGACACCGCACAGGCCCACATCCGGCGGGCCGTCGCCGGGCCGGTCGACGCCGCCGAGCACACCGGCCTGTACTACGGGGCGCCCGCCCTCGCCTTCCTCCTGCACGCCGCCGCCGACGGGAATCCCCGCTACCGCAGCGCCCGCGACACGCTGGACACCCACATACAGCGTCTGACCCGCCAGCGGCTGACCCTCGCTGCCAGCAGAGCCGAACGCGGCGAGCCCACCACGTTCGCCGAATACGACCTGTTCTACGGCCTGACCGGCATCGGCGCCCTCCTGCTCCGCAGCCACCCCGACAGTGAGATCCTCGCCGACCTCCTGCGGTACACGGTCAGTCTGACCCGGCCGCACCGCGAGAACGGTGTCGACCTGCCGGGCTGGTGGGTCGCACATGACCCGGACGACGCTCTGCCGACCCCGGGTGGGCACGCGAACCTCGGCATGGCGCACGGCGCGGCCGGCCTGCTCGCCTTCCTCGCTCTCGCCGCCGCAGAAAGGAGCCTGGTCGACGGCCAGGACGAAGCGATAGCCACCCTGACCGACTGGTTCGACCAGTGGCGCCAAGACGGCGCGGACGGCCCCTGGTGGCCGCAGTGGATCACCCGCGAGGATCTGCGCACCGGCCGCCCCACCCAGACCAGCCCCGGCCGCGTCTCCTGGTGCTACGGCACGATCGGCATCGCCCGCGCTCAGCAGCTTGCCGCCCTCGCCATCCACGATCATCGACGGGCACAGGACGCCGAGGCCATCCTCGCCGCCGCTCTGACCGATTCCCAGCTCGACCGGATCAGCGATCTCGGCCTGTGCCACGGCCTGGCCGGGATCTACCAAACCGCCTATCGAGCCGCCCGTGACGCGCGAAGCTCCGCCATCGGCCGCCGGCTTCCCACGATCGCCACCCGGCTCGCGCGGCACGCCACCGCCTCTTCCACCTCCAGCGGGCAGGACAGCGGGCTGCTGACCGGCGCTGCGGGGATTGCCCTGGCAGCGGAATCCACCCGACATGTCGGACCGCCACGCACGGGATGGGACATATGTCTGCTCATAGCCTGAGCATCACCGCCCCCCAAGACCTCGCTGCCGGCGTCATCGCGGTGCTCGCCGGCGCCGACCTGCACGCCACAGCCACCAGCAACGCGCTCAGTCCCGCCGACCTGGCCGACGCGGTACGGGTCTACCAGGCGGCTGGACTCGCGGCGCTTGAACAGCGCGCCGACCAGAACTGCTACCAGGTACGGGTCCAGTTCCCCGACTGGTCCACCGCCGAAGCCACCGCCGCCACACAGCTCGGCCCACGCCTGGACCAGCTCCAGGCCGGCGGCGCGGTCGGCGGCTGGTGGTTCCTGCGCAAGCACCCCTGCTGGCGGCTCCGCCTGCACCGCGCGGACACCACGGCCGTCGACCAGGTGCTCGACGAGCTGACCGCCATCGGAGCACTCACTCGCTGGTGGTCGACGGTCTACGAACCGGAAACTTTCGCCTTCGGCGGCCCAACCGGGATGAACGCCGTCCATGAACTGTTCTGCGCTGACAGCCGCGGCGTCCTCGACTACCTGCGCCACGACACCCCCGGCCTCGGCCGCCGCGAACTCTCGATCCTGCTGATCAACGGCCTCCTACAGGCGGCCGGCCTCGACAGCTTCGAACGCGGCGACGTCTTCGCCCGGGTCGCCGGCCTACGCCCCGTCCCACCGGCCACCGACCACCCGAAGATCGCTCAGCTCGCCGCGAACGTGCGGCTGCTTCTGTCCATCCCCGACCTGCCCACCAGCGACCTGTTCGCCTCCGGCGGGCCGGTCGCGCACCAGCCCCCTGGCTCACCGCCTTCGACACCGCCGGCCGTCAACTCGGCGACGCCGCCGCACAGACAAAGCTCGGCCGCGGACTCCGGGCGATCCTCACCCATGTGCTGATCTTCCAGTGGAACCGGTTCGGCCTGTCCGCCACCAGCCAGGCCGTTCTCGCCCGCGCGGCTGCCACAGCCCTCCTGCCTGGGGACTGACGGACCATGAACCCCGCGGCACGGGCTGTGGCCTGCTTCTTCCCCTTGATCAGCCGTCCCCGCCTTGCCTGCCCACCTCTCAGCCGAGGCCCGCACAGCCTTGGCGGAGAGCACGCCGACATACTCGTGGGAGCTCCAGGTGGCAGCCTGTCTGGAAGTGATCTGTGCTGAGGACACACCTACTCAACGCCTCCGGCCTGAGAGCGGGAACCCTGCCTGAACCGCTGCTGGAGTCCGTTCTCAGCTCCGCCCGCACCGCCGAAGCTGCGATCGTTACGTCGATACACCCTCAGTGACGGTGATCTCGGTCAGTACCCGCGGGCGCTCGGCCGGCCTTGAGCGCCGTCGACGGCGACGTCGGCTCCGTTCACCCAGCTAGCCCGGTCGGACAAAAGGAAGGTCACCACGTCCGCGACTTCCTCGGCGGTGCCCAACCGGTGCGCGGGGAAGTCCCGCTGCACGAAGGTCTCGAAGTCCTCCGGATGCTGGCGGGCGTAGTTCTCCCAGCCGCCCCCGGGGAAGAGGATGGACCCTGGGCTGACCGCGTTGACCCGCACGTTGAACGGCCCCAGCTCCCGGGCGAAGGCTGAGGCCAGGTAGATCTCCGCGACCTTGGCTGCCCCGTACTGTGCCCGGGGCGACGGCTTCGAGGCCGAGATCGACGAGACGATGACGACCGATCCGCCGCCGTTCTCCCTCATGTGCGGGACGGCCGTGCGGATGGCTCGGACGGCGTGGCCGGCGTTGAGGTCGAACGTCTGCGCCCAGTCTTCAGGGGTCGAGTCGAGAAGGTCCCCTCCGACGGTGCCACCGACGTTCGCGACCAACAGGTCGACGCCTCCGAAGCGATTGGCTGCCTCCTCGACGAACCGTTCGACCTGGCCAGGCTGGGTCACGTCGGCGATCAGGCTGAACACGTCCGAGTCGCCCAGGCCGAGGCTCGCTGCGGCCTGGGCGAGGGCGTCGGAGTCGCGTCCGCAGATCCCGACCCGGCAGCCCTCGGACGCAAGGCGGGACGCGATCGCCCGGCCGATGCCGCGAGAGCCACCGGTGACGAGCGCGACCTTGCCGTTCAGATGAAGATCCACTAGAGGATGTCCGCCTGTCGATCATGTGCCGCTGAACCGGCGCCGGGGTTGGAAGGGGCCCGCCGCTGCATGCT
>NZ_CAKJTR010000112.1:0-562 GCF_917627355.1 Protofrankia sp. Cj3
TGGTGGAAAAGCCAGTGGAGTCGTCGGAGCAGCGGACATCGCTCCAGGAGAAACAGGATGATCGTGAGCTAGCGCTGTTGAAGGAGCGTATACGGGCGGAGCTGAAGCAGGGTGAGCAGGAACGGAAGACGTCGGCGGATCGGAAGTTGCAGAAGAAGCCATCGCGGCTGTCGTCGGTGCCGGAGTTGCCGGGCCAGGAAAAGAAGAATCCGCCGGTTGGGCAGTCGTCCTCATCGAAGCCGCTGCCGGTGAAGGCATCGTCGGCGGAGTTGATAGATGCGGTGCAGACGCAGGAATCGAAGCCGCTGAGGCGGTTCTCGCTGCTGCGGAACCCGTCATCGCCGTCGCTGTTGCAATCTCAACCGAAGCTGGTATCGCCGTCGCCATCGGTGACGAAAAAGTCGCCGATGGCAAAGCGTCTGCCGGTGACGTCGGTGAAACAGTCGTCGGTGCCGGTGTTGCCGTCGCAGTCGCAGAAGGCAGCACCTCTGGTGCATCCGCCGGCACGGTTGGAGGTGGAGGGGCGGATCAGCGCGTCGGATACGGTAATCAGCCTGTATCC
>NZ_CAKJTR010000112.1:996-1487 GCF_917627355.1 Protofrankia sp. Cj3
TGGCGAACTGCTTCCCTGGAATAAGATCGAGGAGCAGCTGAAGCCGGGGCTCGGTACTGACTGGTCTCGGGTTGCTCCAGTGCTGCAGCACTCGTTCAGTTCACCGGTGGTGAAAGCACAGCTTTCCTCGGTATTGCGCGGTGATACGTGGACCGTGCCGGTCAACTATTCCGGATGGACCGGCACGATCACTCTTGATGCCAAGCTGACTGATTTTGTCCACGACACCGACGTGGCGAAGTTCGAGTTCGAGACGGGCTCGGAGTCCCAGGCCGGGTCGGCCTCGTCTGTGGATGGCCGCTGGCGGTTGATCGCGGGTTTACCGATCCGGGTGAAAACATCGAAAGCCGACTACACGGTGACGCCCGGTGGTTTCTGGGATTGGCAGTCCGGTATGGCGGATGCGTCTGCCGGGCGGTCGATCAAAAAATCGAAGACGGTGGAGCCCGCGTCGATTTTCACCGCGCAGGCGAACATTGGTATCACGATTG
>NZ_CAKJTR010000112.1:2136-11558 GCF_917627355.1 Protofrankia sp. Cj3
ATATCTCCCGCATGGCACATACCATCTCACCGAATCGACAGACCGTCGGGGTCGGGGTACGCGTCGCCGTGCCGCAGGCGGACACCTCGGCCGGGCAGGCGCCCAAGAGGCACTACCTGCCACCGGCGCGGATCCAGCGCGATCAGCGGTTGGGATCGTCCGACGTTGTGTGGGATGTATATGAGCCAGCACCTGCTCCGAATACCGCCACCGCTGATTCTGATGCTGCCACGGAGAACGCTAAGACCGGTTGGTCGAAGCTCAAGGGGGAGGTTCTTAGCGGTACAGGCGCCCCTGCTGTCCCCGGTGTCGCGTCTGGCGGTGGCGGGATACGGGGGGTGCTGAACACCCTGGACGCGGGTGGGCAGGGGCAGGCTGCGTTCGGCGGCTCCTGGACGAAGGTAAAGAAAGAACTCGCTGATCTCATCACGTTGGACCAGGTCCATCAGCACCTGCAGGCGATGATGTCGGGGCAGCCGCTGTCGTTCGATCTGAACTCGGTGCTGTCGGGCCGCGTGGAGATTACCGCTCGGGTGGTCGAGATGACACACGTGCGTTCGACACCGCAGACCGAGTTCAACGTGGGTAGTGAGGTCCACAACAACACCAACGTCCGCTCAGTCCGGACCAACGCCGCGACTTTGGCCGGGCAGGGGGTGGTCACGAAGAATGCTCCGGACGATGGGACGATCACCGGAACAGGACAACTCGCTCGTGACAACGTCACTGTTCATGGTGAATCGTCGAAGACGGGTATGACGAACAAGACGAAGACCTTCGGGGAGGTTTTCGACGGGAAAGCCGAGCTGATTTTTCGCATGACCAACGAGCCGATGCCCGGCCAGCTGACGACCGCGGTGGGTACCACCACTTTGGGTTTCCGTACGGTGCTGGAGGGCGCGGAGCTGGTGGCGGTGAAAACACCAACCCCGTGGATCGCATCGTCTGCTAATACCTCCGTTCCGGTTAATACCACCGTGCCGGCCACCGCAGCCCCGAGCAGTAAACCTGACTCGGTCATGTTGCCGCCGCGGCGGGTGTTCGGCCCGGGACTGCTGGATACCGACGTGGTCCGCGACATGTATGGGATCGAGAACGTGCGTACCGCTTTGGATACCGCCGGTGAGCGGTTTTTCAAGAAAGCTGCGTGGTGGCAGCTGCGGGATACGGTGCTCGATGGATTCAGCCGCGACGAGTTGATCGGCAGGTTGTCGTCCATGACCCGGGGGCAGACGTTCAGCGGCCCGGATCTGGTGCAGCGTCTTCTCCCACCGGGTTCGATGGTGACCGCGACCGCGACCGTACACTCCATGCAGTTTCGCCGGGACCTGGCCACCGAGTTGTCTCCGCAGGGTGAGAAGACAACGTTTTCCTCCCAACGGCGGCTGGACTGGTCGACCAAACAGATCGTCGGATCGGGCGGCCGAGAGAACGAGGCGAGTGAGACGGTCGGGGTGACCCAGACCGCCGGTGGCGGTTACCAGCATCTTGGCCGGCAAGGGCCGCGGCAGACCGCCAATGGCAAGGTCGTCAGCAACGCGAAGTTCCCGTTGAAGGTCGCGGTGTTCGACAGCGAGGTGGACCTGCATTTCACGTTTTCGACGAAACGTGGCGAGAAGCAGCTGGTGACGGTGCGGGTGCCGGTGGAGATCTCGATCCCGTCCGGTCAGGTCACAACGGTGACCGGTCCCTATACCGGCCCGGCAAAAATTACAGCCGGAGATTATCAGGGGATACTCGACGGGAACACGGTGATCCCGCCGACCGGGTGGTTCACGAAGAACCCGGGCGATGAGAAGGCCGCGGCGATGGTCCCGCCGCAGCGGGCGCTGGACGGCCGGTTGGCGTCATCCGACATCGTGCTCGGGTTCGGGCCAGATGACAGCGCGCTGCTCGACGGGATCCAGGACGACCTTGAACCCGCGCTGGGAACCGCGGGCTGGTGGACGGCGAAAAAAGAGCTGTCCACCCGGCTCGACCCGGCAATACTCAAATCGAACCTGGCTGCGTTGACCGGTGGGAAGACCATAGCGGTCAAGGTCTCCGGAAACGGCTGGTCGGGCAAGATCCGAGTCCGTGCGGAGATCGGTAACGATCTTGTCTATCAGGAGACGCTGGGGAAGGTCGAATTCGAAAACGGTGCGGAATCGGAGACCGGAATCGGTTTCTCAAGTGAGAGCCAGCATCGAGGGATTGTTACGACACCGCTGAAGATCAAGGCGCCGCATGTGTCGGCCACCGTGACGCCGGTCTTCAACAGCGACTGGAGCAGGAGCAACGTCACGCAGGCCGCCGGCCGTAGCATCACGAAGGGGAAGACCGTTGAAGATGGGGCGTTGTTCAAGGGCTCGGTCCACTTCCATGTTGATTTCGACCTGACTCGGTTGGGCCAACGTTTTCCGATCAGAAACAGAACGTTCGACGTCACCACCGCTGTGATTTTTCCGGAGCGTGACACCCAGATTCTCCAGGCCGACACCACCGTGGCGCCCCGTATTCCGGACAAGTTGTTCGCTCCTCCGCCACGGGTGACCCAGACGTTGCGACTGACCTCCTCGGACATCGTCCAGGACGTGTACAGCACGCGTCCCCCTGACCCGGTTAATCTCCATCAGCTGCCGGCACCGGGCCGGCCCCCGGGCGGAATGACTGATGTGTTGGCCTGGGTCGACGCCAAAGGCCGCGGTATCTTCGGTTCCCAGTGGCCCGCGGTGGTCAAGAAAATCACAACCGAAGTGAGTATGACCCGGCTGCACCAGGACTTCAAAACCATGATGGGTCAGCAACCGATCGTCGTGACGGTTCCCCGCGGTCGGGTTATGATCACCGCGTCGGTGCGGTCGATGACACACGTGAACAACACTACCCAGACCGAGTTCAACAGCGGATCAGAACGGTCGGTCACGAACGCCGCGTCCGATACCGGATCCGAAAGCGTCGTCGCGGCGAATACCTCCCGCAGTGGCGGGGCGACGGTGCAGGTCACTGGCAGTATTGACCCGACCGGCGCCAGCCCGGTCACAGCCCGGGTGGGTGTCGCGCTCACCGGTCTCATCGGCCGCGATGACCTCGGCGTACAACGGACCGCCTCGAAATCCGCCATGACCACGAAAACAAAGGTCCCGGGAGCGGCGTTCGACGGTATAGCGAACCTGCATTTCCGGATGGAGTACAACCCATATGTCGGCCCGAAGCGTACCGGTATCGATGTGGCGCAGGTGGGTTTTCGGGGACTGACCGAACAGGTCGAAGCCCGTTCGTCGGCGCAGACGACCTTTACCGACGCCTCCACCGAAACTCCGACCAACACGCCGACCAACCGGAAGATCGGACCAACAGGCTTCGACGCGCCCGCCCCGGACGACACTCTGATCCCCCCGGCGCGGGTCTTCTCCGCCGGGCCGGATGGTGGGCTCCGTGACAGCGATGTCGTGCGCGGGCTGCCAGACACCGGAGGGTTGCACCAGCTGGTGGAGGTGACCGGGAAGAAGTTCTTCGGTCCGAAGACCTGGAAGAAGATCGGTCCGATTGTACGAGCCACGACCAGTAACCCGCGGCTGACTGCTCACCTGCCGGGTATGACCCGTGGGGAGACCCTGTCGTCCCCCCCGCTGCGCAATACCATCGGTGCCTCTCACGCGTCAGTGACGGCGACCGCGGAGATCGTGGAACTACGGTACATCCGTCAGGACAAGGGCGCCGAACTCAACCCGGTAAACGAGACCTCCACCCAGGCCTCGATGACCAGCCGGAATTTCTGGATCGCGGGTCTTCAGGGCCAGGCTGGCCCAGAAATTGACCTTGGCGAGAAAAGCAGCATCACGGTGAGCGCGGCGCTCGGTTTTCAGTACCGCAACCGGCACGCGAGTGCCAAGATCACTACTGGACGAGTGGTCGACAATGGTAAGTTCTCCACTCCGACCGCTATCTACGAGGGCTTCACAAAAATTACTTTCACGTTCCAGTCCGGTGACACGACCAGCACAGTTTTTGGCGTCGTGCCGGTCGAACTCGGTATCCCTGTCGCCGAGACCACTCCACTCGGCTCGGGTCACTCCGGCCCGGCAATTTTTAATCCGCCGACGGTGATGTCGTCCCCGCAGTCTTCCCAGATATCGTTGGTGGGGTCGAGTAAACCACTCCCGCCGCTCCCTGTGGACGCGTCGGTGATTTCGGAGAGGCAGCAGGGTAAACTGCCGGCTCGCTACTCGTCGGTGCTGATGTCGTCCCCGCAGTCTTCCCAGATATCGTTGGTGGGGCCGGGTAAGCCCCTCCCATCGCTCCCCGCGGGCGCGTCGGTGCTTTCCGGGAAGCAGCAGGGCAAGCTGGCGGCTCGCTACTTGTCGGGGCTGACGTCGTCTCCGCAGTCTTCTCAGGCATCGTTGGTGGGGCCGGGTAAGCCTCTCCCATCGCTCCCTGGGGACGCGTCGGTGATTTCGGAGAGGCAGCAGGGTAAACTGCCGGCTCAGTCCGCACAGGAAACATCGGACCTGATATCGGAATCGAACAGACCGGAGTCGTTCATAAATCCGTTGGACTGGAATCCGTTGGACTGGAATCCGTCGGCGGCATCGGAGCCGACAGTATTGATCAAAAATAGTAACGGGGACATCGAACTGACCCTGCCCGACGGCCGTCCAGCCCGGGTAGTCGATGTACCCAGGGACGGGGACTGTTTCTTCGCGGCGAAACAGCTCAGCGAGTCCTTCCAACACTTCGGATTGCCACCCAACAGCCCCACCAACTCCGAGGGGACATCCATCGGTTCGGCAGGGATCAAGGAGCAGCGCTTCAAGGCCGGGACGAAATTTTATACCTATACCGCTGGACAGGATTTTTATACCAACCGTGACCCGGTGCCGTTGCTGCTGCAGGACCTATCGGATGCGGACCTGCTAGCACTGCTACCAAAATTTACCCCGAACGTGGACGGTGTAATCAGCGAGCGGATCAGGCAGGGCAAGATACGGGATGAAATGCTCAACCGCGAAGAAGACAACCAGGCCCGCGAGGATTTGCGGGAACAGCTCAGCGAACTGAACCCGGGGCAATTCGCCGACTTCGCGGATAACACATTGCCGGGATTTACTCCGACGGTGACCGGCGTCGATATACAGACCCGACAGAAAACCTATCCTCAGGAGCGTGCCAACCTCGAGACCGCGGCCCGGCGGGAGGAACTGAATAAGCGCCTCAGGAGAGATCCGGTACGGGTGCTTAAGGATATCCGGACCCGTTATCGGCAGGCTAACAACCCCGGTATGACCGAGGCGGTCACACTGTCCCTGAACTATTACAGCCAGCACGGTGCGCTGCCCGACTCCATCAATCTCTTCGCCCACGCCGTCATGAATACCATATTGTGGAACACTCCTTTCGGTGACGAGGTTCCACAGATCACCGCTGGCGCGCTCGGCCAGAACATCATCGTTCTCGAGAATGGTGTGCCACCGAACCCGTTGAGCATTGCTCAGGGCGAAGCCCTGTATGTACTCCGGGATGGCCGGCACTACCTCGCGCTCCAGCCCGATAGCCCGTTGCCCACCATCCAGTCCGCTAATATCGTGAACACTGCCATCAACAATATTGCCACCAACAATATTGCCACCAACGCTGACTCCGGTGTCGCGCCCCGACAGGTGCCGGCGGGCCTGGTGGTGCCACCGCCGCCCGGGAATGTCCACACCGCCGCACACGACAGGGCCGCCGCCACGGTGCCACCAATTCCTGGCCACACGATGATTTTTGGTCATAGTGATCCGGTAACCGGCAACATCAGATGGGGCAGTGAAGTTCTCGACCCGGCTCAGTTCGCCGACCGTATCCGGCGGTTCCCAGGTTGGAACGACCACCAACCAATCATTTTGGTGATCTGTGGCGGAGGGAAGACAGCCGGTCCCGGCTCGTTCGCCAGCCGGCTGCGCGATGTTCTCGGGGTCGATGTCATCGCTTCATCCCGAGACGTCTGGCATCTGCCCGACGGGCGGATCGTGTGGGCGAACACCGCCTTCACCTCTACCGGGCTCCCCGCACCGATCCTCGTCCCCGACACCGCCAGCGACTCGGTCGGGTGGTCGCGCTACACCGCGGACGGCCAGCGCGTCGATCTGATCGGAAACGAGCTGAACACGGCGCTGACCAACGCCGGCGTCATCGGCATAACGTCTACTGCCCCGATGCTCGATCCGCCTTCCGCGGCACTCCGCTGGGGCGCCGGTACGGCTGTCTCCGAGCTGGTCCAACAGCTGCCGACCGTTCCGACACCCGTGTATGCGAGCCTGCCGCCGATGTCGGAGGATGCTGTCGTCCACTGGGTACAGGCCGCGTCCGAGCATCCACTGACGGTCTCAAGCACGCTTCCGCAGACGGGTGACGGCATGACCGTCGTGCAGTTCCCGCCGGGTACAGGTCGGGACGCCTCCGCATTGCTGAACGCCACTCCGGCGACGGTGACTGTCGCAGTCGTTGACCCGGCGGCCGAGGTTGAGCTGGTGGTCAGCGACTGGCCGGAGCCTGGTTCGACGTTTGTGACGCTTCGTGATGGACGGGCGGACCCATCGGATCCCTCAACGGTCGCCGGTGCGTCGCAGAACGGTCGGAGCACTGGCGATACCAAGCCGGTGGACACTTCCCGGGGCGCCGACAACGCAAGATCCCGCTGGCAGTGGTCCGGTGATGGCATGCATACTTTTAGTGAAATGCTGAGATGGATGGGTGCCGCTCGAGCGGCGGAGCTGGTCCGTGAGGTGGAGCGGTTCGCGGCGGATGCTTCCGGCCGGGCGCTGCTGACGCCCAACGATCTACTTGCCCTGGTAGTGCGGGGCCACAACGGCATCCACCGCACGACCGCCTATGCGAAGAAGCCTCCCGAGAGCCGGGTCAGGACATACCACGGATGGATGTACGCGGCGAACCTGTTCGCCCCGGAGATGGCCGCCGCCATCCCGCCGGGCACCCGGATCGGCCTGCCGGGATTCGTGCGGGCTTCCGGAGACCCGGCCGTGATCGTCGGTGCGGCCGTCGGTCTGGCAATCTTCGGCACCGCGCTGGATATCTCCGAAGCGAACGGCCAACCGCCGGGGAGCACCTTGTTGATTATGCCTGGCCATTCCTACGCGGTGACCGAGGTAAGCCGTGACCTGTTGAACGCTGTGCGCGTCACCCTCGTGGAGTAGTGAGGACGTACCCAGGGATTCCCCGTGCGGTCCGCGGCGACGGGTGAACAACAACGAGGAGAGTCCATGCCCACTAAATCCGATGAGTCCCGGTACCAGGTGACAGCCGCGCACGAGATGCTGTTGCGGCTCGCTGGCCGGGTACCCGACGATCTGCTGAGCCAGTGCCGGGCGTGGCTGGCAGCCGGCGCATACGGTGACATCGCCCGTAGCGTGGCGTTTGTCGCAATTATGCAAAAAATCGCGTTGAGCCATGAGGACATCGCAATTCTTGCCGTATTGCTCGAAGCTGCCGGCGGATCGGCTGAGACGCTCAGCGAAGTTGACGTCGTTGACGACGAGCCGCTGCTGCCGTACACCTTCACCACGGCAGTCCCGGGCGCGGATGCCCGGACGGCGGACGAGGTAGACCGCGCGGCGCTGGACACCGTCCGTTCGCAGCCGGGCGGGCTCGGCCTGTGGCGGGCGTGGCGGCATCCCGCGGACGGCTCGCCCTGGCCGCCACCGCGACGTGTCTACCTGGTCGAGGTCGAGGGCGGGTCGGACCTGCCGGCACTGGCCGCCCGTGTCCAGCGAGACCTCGCCTTCGCCGGAGAACAGGACGGACAGGTCGAAGTCTACCAGAGCGGCAGCGAACTGCCGGTCTACCATCGGCTCGCCCGCTCGTCCGCGGCGTTGCTGTGGGCAGCCGCACCAGAACGGGAGATCCGGGTGGCACGGGTATTCGACGAGGTCACCCCGGAGACCGGCCCTCGCTTCCACGCCGACCATCCACGCCTGCCGGACGCTGGCGAGCGGGGACGGATCCTCGACTACCTGCGCGATGGTACGCCGGTTCTGGTCACCGCGGCGCGGATGGACGATGTCGTCGATCCCACCAAGGCCGCGGTCGTTCCCATGACCTTCCGTACCGACGGCAGCTGGATCTGGACCGACAGCGTCACCTACTACCTCCGGGAATATGAGCTCTGCCCGGAGGAGGACCTGTTGACCCACATCCGGCAGGCGCAGTATCGAGTGCCCACGGTCGACGGGCCCGCCATGCATCGGGTGCTGGCGGTACTGATGGAGCCCCCGGCCGACGAGGCGGCCTGGACCGTCGGCGATGCCTCCGGCAATGGTGACGATCTGTTGGACGGGGAAAGGGACGGGGAAATAGACGATTACCCGAGCGGAAGACGGACATGACGATCTTGTCGGCTCGGCTGCGGGGTCCGGATGCCCTGCCGGCAGCGTCAGGGTCGTGGGCGCGGTCCGGACACACAGTTGCTCCTGCCAGGGATGGCCACACCTGGCCGGTGTGGGACGGGGTGCACGCGCGTGCCGTGGGGCCAGGCATCCTGGTGCAGGGTGACGGAACGAAGTCACTGTTCACCGAGGGGCTGATCGAGGCGTTCCTGCGGAGGCTGCCGCCGGAACCCGCGTGGATACCCGTGATTGTCAATCTCTCGGTCCGGTTCAGTTCGGCGGATCTGGCGGACCTCGTCACCGCGGCGGTCGGCCCGCTCCTGTCCAACGGGGTGTCGGGGATCCGCCTGGTGCTGTCGGGCGCTGGCATATCGGATCCGGGCTCGCCGGCCAGGCTGCTCGCGCGCCGGCTCGGTATCGATGTGGCGGCCGCGGACGGCTCGATCCTGCTGGTCGGCCAGAGCCTGCTGTACGTGGACGCCCGTCGCCATCGCTATCGCGGCCGGGGCGGCTGGCGCCGCTTCCATCCGGACGGGTCCACCGCGCCGCTGGTCGCACTTCGCCATCCGGCACCGCCGTGGGAGCACGACCTGCCGGCTGGCACGATAACGCTGCCGTCCGGGAACATCGTTGAGTCGATCCCGGCCGGGATCTGGATGCACGGGCCGCGGCTGGGCCTGGGTCTGCTCTCCGACCCCGTCTTCGGTATCACGCCGAGGGATGAGCGGATCTTATTGGTCGTCGGTGGCCCGGACTCGGTCGTACCCGAGCAGGACGAGGTGAGGGAGATCATCGGGCTGTTGCCCGAGGGTTTGCGGGACCTCGTCGTTCAGGTTGGCTACGACCAGGCCAGCGTGGCGCCGCAGGCCTACTCTGTCGCGATCCGCAGCCCAGCCGAGTTCACCACTACGGTAGCGGCTCCGGCTGCTCCGCCGAGTGCCCCGATGCCTGCGGCAGCGGTTCCAGTGACGCCCGTGCCTGTCCCGATGGTGCCGGAGGTAGTTCGGGCCGCGCCGCCGCACCCTCCACCGGTCGCGGCTGTGGCTGCTGCGACGCCGG
>NZ_CAKJTR010000112.1:11731-18336 GCF_917627355.1 Protofrankia sp. Cj3
TTGTGGCCGCGGTGGACGACGTCCTCGTCGTCTGCGAGCCGGCGCAACCTGAGCAGTGGTGGTCTGTTGACTCCGATTTTTACTCGGTGATCGCCCAATATGACCCGGATACTGCCGCGTTTGGAGCCGCGGGTGCCCGGCTTGACCCGGCTGGGCTCGTCGAACTCGTGGTTCAGCGGGAGGCCCTCGGCGCGCGTCCGCTACTGCTCGTCACCAATAACACTCCGGCGGGCTGGGTGGCGCAAGTGCTCGCTGATGGGCTCGGCGTGCCGGTCGTGGCCGGTCCGCGGCCACGGGGCCGATGGTGGGCGGTATGGCCGAGACGCGTTGGTCAGGACATCCCGACCGTGCGGACCATAGCGGACTGCTACCCGTTCGACGCCGCGGCCAAGGCGGCCCTTACCACAGCACCGCAGTGCGCTGCGGGCACGATGCCGGCAGTTCCGACCGGACGGCCAGCGGTCACCCCATCGGACTGTTCACAGAGCGGTGTGCTTTTCGCCGCCGCCAGCGGCACAGGCGTGGCGGAACTGGCTGAGCGGTACCGCGTATGGTGCCGGTCCGCCCGACCGGAGTGGTTCGGTATTGTGATCGACCGTGCCCCGGCCGGCTCCGCGGCTGCCTTCCGGGTCGGCGACCAGAGCCTCAACTCCTGGGCCTTGGCCTTGGCGCTGGCAGCTGTCCGGGATCGGTGGGATGGCAGGGAGCTGGTGTTGCTGTCGGACCCGCCGACGGCGGGGACCGGCCCGCAAGCCCGGCTGCTTGCGTCACATCTCGGGATCTGCGTCACCGTTGCCGACCAACCGTTGTGGACGTGGGGCCAGCAGCTGATCTCTGCCAGTCTGGCCTTCCGCGGCCGGCCGGACCAACCGGAGCGCGGGAGCGGGCGGCCGCGGTTTGCCGGCCAACCGGATGGACGGTGGTGGCGCTACGAACCCACACTCACCGGGCAGCGATTGACCCAGCCTGCCGAGACCGCCTTCCCCGGTGTCGAACTGCGGCAGCCCCGCAGCCTCGCCGAGGATCAGCAGCGGAGCGAGGAGACGCCGACGCCAATATCGACGGAGGTCCCGGAGGTCTCGGTTGCCATTGCGGATCATGGTGATCTGGAAACGATGTCGGTGCGGCCGGTTGAGGTCGTTGCGCTGGCGGACAGACCGCCATGGGAGGAAGTGCCTGGTTGTACGGATGCGGGAGAGCAACCGGCTGAACCGTCGTCAGGTCTGGCGTTGACCCAGCATGCTGTCCCACTGGCATGCCCACCCTCCGTTGAGATGACCGAGGGTGATGCCCGACCAGTAGATCTTGGTGGGCTGGCGCCGGATCAGGTCGACCTCGTGAGTGCGGACAGCATGTCTCCGCGGCCGGTCGGGGTTCCAGCCTCGTCGACCGCGGCGCCTGACGTCACGGCGGATTCGTCCACCGGGCATCCCGCGATCCTGTCCCCGCATGAGTCGGCTGACCTCATCCGGCGCCGGCACGGGGAGCATGTCCGTGCGATCGCCAGGCTCTTGGCCCAGCAGCCTGGGCTGCGGGCGTCGGCAGGCGGCCCGTCCACAACCGATTTGATTACTGGACTTGTTGCGTTGCGTGCATACCTGGCCGGTGACGAACCCGACATCGACGGGATCCTGCGGTCGGGCGTGAATCTGGAAAATAGTTCGATCGCGGCCTTTGCCGCGGACGGTCTGCGGCGGTTGCCCACGCTACGCGGTCCGGTGTATCGAGGCGTGTCAGCTGGCGCAGTCACCGTCGCCCGTTGCCAACCCGGCGCGTTCCTTGAGGAACCTGCGTTCGTGCAGGCAACCACGTCGGAATCCGCTGTTTTCGGAACTGAGGTGGAATATGTGATCTGGTCTCATACCGGGCGCCGAACCACGATGCTGGAGCTGGGCGCCGAACGCGCTGACGTCGTTTTTGTGCCGGGCACTCGGTTCGTCGTGGTAGCTGGTGGTGATCTGTCCGAGCCGGCAGGCACCGCTGCTCCCTCCGTGACACGGATCCTGCTTGCCGAGGTGGCGCCCGGTCATACCGGGCCACTGGCCGCGGGTGAGGTGCGCGAGCACCTGGAGCGGTTCGCCCTGGCGCGGGATGCCGGCCAGTTGGGATCCACGGCTGCCAGCGTCCGTGCTGATTGTCCCCAGACGTTTGTCCTGGGATGCCCGGTAACCGAGCGGCTGCCCGACGAGCAGCAGGTGCAGCGGCCGATTTTTCTTGACTGTTGATGTTGGCTTGGCGGGAATCAATGAATTTTCTCATCATGCGAAGACAAAATATACGGCAACCGGTTAATCGGATCGACTGGCCGCCTCCTACAGCGCCACCGCGATGCGCGGCGGGAAAAACAGGAGGCCAGCAGGGGGGGATAATGGAAGTACTGGCGCTCCCGGGCAGGCAGGAAGAGCGGGCACCGACGCTTCCTGCTATGACGCTGCCATCATCGGTGGTGTTGCTGACCAGTCGCCAAGCGTGCTTCACCATGCCGACGTTCGCGCTGTTCCGCGCGCTGGCCGGCGTAATACGGAGCCCAGCCGGCCGACGCCATGGTGCGTCGGATGTTCCTCGGCGTGTGTTGACGGCCAGGAGCGGGACTGCCAGGAGTCTGGTAGGCGACTGGGCGCGCCGTTTCTTCGCGGCTGCCTGGCTGGTATAACGCGAAGATCGATTTTTCGGCCGTCGACATGATCGACAAGCCGCGGTTATTGATCACCGCTGAATATCAGGCCACACGCTCGAAGCGGCCGGCCCTGGCGGAAATTCATTCCGGCCACCTGCCCCAGGGCGCCGACGCGGCGCCAGGGCGAAAGCGGGAAAGGCCGATCATCAGCCACGATTTCCTTATGGAGACCTCCGTTTGGAGCTACCTGGCACCGTCTGCGCTGGTGCATTCTCCAAACCCCATCAACTACGCTGTGACGGCCCTCACCGAAGAAGCAACGACGCTGATTCCGGGAGTATATGAGCTTGTTTGGAACACGACGCATCTTGTTGATCTTGATTGCGTGCTGAATTTTCGATCTTCGCGGGTGGTGCCCTTGGCAACGGGAAAACACATCTGAGCTGGGATGATAAAGGTAGCTGAGGTGCTTGATATGCCCGGAATCAAGAGGTAATTTCCCATCCTGTGGGGATCGTGCGGTCCAGCGGTTGAGGCCGGGCTGCGGGGGTGTGATGGCATCGTCCGCTGTGTCGGGCCGGCGAAGCTGCTGCTCGCCCGGCGCGAGGGGCGGGGCCTCCAGTCATCGTCGAATCTCGGAGCGGATATCAAAAACAAGCGGGAAGATCAGAAAATTCGTGATCATAGCATGAATATTCGCAACCAGCAGGGGAGCACGAGTCATGGCAAGGTATGCCCGTTTATCGGCTGAGGCAGGCAACAGCCCCATGCAAATCCATGTCGACAGCGCTCGGAGCGGAACGACGGATCCACCGCTGGACGTGTTGTCCGGGGCACCGAAGGCGTCACCTCGGCTCGTCGTGCCGCGGGAGGCCCCGTTCTACGCGCCGGTCATGGCGGTCAGCGGCGCTACGCCGTACGCCATGGAGGAGATTGCTTGCGAGATTAATAAGAGATTAGTCACATTATATGCGTCGCTGCGGCTGATCGCTGTCGCCGGACAGAGCGCATCCGTTCACGACGCCCTACACGGCCTGGGTGAGGTGGCTTGACATGGATTGGCGCCACAGTGCCCTGTGCCGTGACGAGGACCTCGAGATTTTTTTCCCGATCGGCACGACCGGCCTGGCGGAACAGCAGATCAAACAGGCTAAGGCCGTCTGCCGCCGCTGCGCCATCACGAACGACTGCCTGAGCTGGGCTTTGGAGACCGGACAGGTCGCCGGTGTCTGGGGCGGTCTCACCGAGGAGGAACGCCGGACCCTCAAGCGTCAGGCCCGGTCGCAGGTAAGGCTGTCGTAGCCGTCGCCGACGGCCCGCTGCCCGCGGGATTGGCGGATCCAGAAAGGCTGTGCC
Source organism: Protofrankia sp. Cj3 (assembly GCF_917627355.1). Classification (NCBI taxonomy): domain Bacteria; kingdom Bacillati; phylum Actinomycetota; class Actinomycetes; order Frankiales; family Frankiaceae; genus Protofrankia; species Protofrankia sp. Cj3. The sequence continues at coordinate 15,705 of NZ_CAKJTR010000112.1, forward strand.
GGGGTCCCGCTGGCCTGGTCCGGATGTCACGGGTCCTCTGATTGGGCGCTGATCGTGGCGGAGGCCATCCAGCCCGTTCCGGGTGGTCTCCGCTGCCGTGCGGTGATGCGTCTGTACCTCGTCGACGACGAGGCCCATCAAGGGTTGTTGCTGCCCCGCGGCCTGCCGGCGGGGGAGCCCCGAACCCTCTCACGTCTTGCCCTGTCGGCAAGTCGCCAGCCGTGAACCCTCTGGCACGGCTATGCCGTGTGTCCCACAGGCGTGTCGATGAACCCGCTACGGTCAGCAACTTGGTGAAAGGAATGTGGAACGTTGCGAAAGCGCATCCTCACGATATTATCAGCGGGGCTGGCCTTGAGCCTGCTGGGCGCGGCGCCTGCGCTTGCTCATGACCACGGGGCGCCCGCGCCTGTGCCCACCCACCAGCTCTCACCCGTCGACCGCACCCCGCTGTTCCTGACGGCGGAACTCTCCGGCAACCAGGAGGTGCCCGTTCCGGGCGGCCCGGCCGTTGGGGACCCGGACGGCCAGGCTACGGCGCAGGTCCTGGTGCGCGGGAACAGGGCCACGTTCGCGTTCCGCTGGAGCGGCATCGCCGCGCCCACACTAGGGCACATCCACGCGGGTGGGAAAGGCGTGAACGGCCCGGTCAAGGTGAGCCTGTTCGCTGAGAAGGGGATGCCTGCCACCGTCACAGCGGCCGCGGGCGCGGTGACGGTCACCGACCCAGCGATCGTCGGCGCCATCCGGAGCAACCCGACCGGCTTCTACCTGAACCTGCACACCAGTGAGTTCCCCGGTGGGGCTGTCCGTGGGCAGCTGGCACCCGCCGGACACCGCCTCTCCCCCCTTGACCTGGTCGACCACGGGCCGTTGCACGCCTTCCTGTCTGGGGACCAGGAGGTACCGGTCGCAGGCGGACCGGCGGTGGGGGATCCGCACGGTCTTGCCATCGCGCTCATCCGCCCTGACGGGAACCGCGTCGGCTACTCGTTGGCGTGGACCGGGGTGACGCCCACTCTCGGCCACATTCACCAGGGCACGTTTGGTGTCAACGGGCCAGTGGCGGTGCCGTTGTTCACCGCTCCGGTCCCGAGCGGCATTTTCGCGGTGTCCGGCACGGTTTCCAGTCTTGATCCGGACCTGGTGAACAGGATTCGGAGCAAGCCCACCGGCTTTTACGTCAACCTGCACACCGCCACGTTCCCAGGTGGTGCCGTGCGGGGCCAGCTTTTCTCCTGACCAGACGCGTGAACCACGCCCTGGCTCGTCGGTCGTCACCCAACACTTCCGGTGGCTCCTTCCGCCGCCTCGCGTCGCACGCGCCACAATCTCACTCCTTGATTCATATCCCTCGGGCCAGGCGCTCTCCGTAACAATCGGGAGGACCCGCTAAGAACCGAGATGATGTCATTCCTTCACGGCCAAGAGGTGCGGTTGGCGGACCGCGGTCAAGGCACCTCAGCCAACGTACAGCCGATCCCGCTGGCGGCCCGCATCATTGGGACGCCAGTGTTGAATCTTATGATCATACTCCGATCAGACAGGTCCGGACCGAGTACGCCGAGGAGACAAATGCCAAGATTATTATGCTGGTCCGCAGCCGCGAATTCACGATAATAACGGATATCCGCGGTACGTGGCCAGTTTCAGTGGCTCCACGCTTTTTCACGGCAAATTTGTTCGTCGTGTTCAGCGGCATGTGATGCTCTCCAGATGGCAACGAGCTGTGGCTGAAGACGGTTACGAACAAGTAGCAGTCCTGATGAATCGGTCACCTGCGTACCCAGAGCTTGATTGTCTGCTTGGCTGGGATTTTCGGTTAGGCCGGTTTTCTTGGATAATCATATGTTATCATCCAACTTAATCAAGTTTCATGGTTAATCGCACTCATGGCAAGCTGTTTTGGGCGTCGGCGGAGAGGGTGGCTGGACAGCGTGGTCGCCAATATGAATGTGCCCGTCTCGTCCTCATGAACCGGGTCTGGGCCGCAAAGCCCTCGTCGGGGCAAAGGCCATATGTGGTGGGCCGGGCGCATGGTCGGTCCAGGGTGAATCCTATTTTTGATGTTGAAAAGGCGGTTGTGCTCCGGACCGGGTCTGGTAGCTCACCGTGGAGAGTTTGACCTGGTCAGCCGGTCAGTCGGTGATGAGCCATTGAATTTCTCGTGCAAGTCGCGCCTCAGGGTGGTTTCCTACTCGTCAGTAGGTCTGTGCGGACCGGGCCGGGCGCGGTCCGCCGGTGCAGCGGAAGGGGCCGGGATGCTTGACGACTGTGCCGATGCTGCACCGGCGCTGGTGTGTCATCGCTCACCGAGGCGGGGCTGCGGTTCCGGCAGCAGGTGATCGGCCGGCAGGAGAAGAACGAGGTAGTCGATTTCCAGCTGCGGGATCGCGGCTGTGGGCGAGATTCTTGCGAAGCTCTGACTCGTCCAGATCAACATCAAAAATGGTCGACAATAACGCAGGTAACGACAGAAAAATTGCGAGACGCCAGGAGGCCGTGGTGGATGACGCCGGTGAACGGTTGTGACCGGGAGACGGCTCGTCCCGGTGCCGGAGACACGCCGACCGCTAGTGTCTGTTGATAGGCCTGAGTTGGACGAGACAGCGTGGATAAAGATGTCGGAGAC
>NZ_CAKJTR010000113.1:0-11368 GCF_917627355.1 Protofrankia sp. Cj3
AACGCGATGTCACCGCGCCCGTCGTCGACGCCGAACAGGAACCGCCCTGGCAGGTCCGCCAGGCCCGGTCGCGCGCACAGCTCGGTATCCAGCTCGGCGACCACCGCGGCGAGATCAGTCGGGCTGTCCAGCCCCGCCAGCGGACTGGCCATGATGTTACGCACCCGTTCGTGCGTCACGGACGGGAGCAGCCCGGCATCGGCGAGCCGGGCCGCCGACAGCGCCACCTCGTGTTCGGCCAGGGCACGTACCTGCACATTGGCCCGGGTGGTGAGTTCCAGCCGGGGGTCGCCACCGGCGGCGGCCACGGCCACGAGGGTGAGCAGCTGCTCCGCCGACAGGAAGCCGCCCGGCAGCCGGACCCGGGCGAGCAAGCCATCGGCGGCCTGATGCGCGCGCAGGGCACCGGGGCACCGGTCGGGCAGCACCCGCGCGGGGGTCGGGTCGCCGGTCACAGCCGCGAGTGTACGGAGCGGACCCTCGCCGAGGCGTCCGATATGGCAGCCTTACCAGTGCCGATCGCGACGCCGGGTTTCAGGAAGCTGGTGCGAGTCCAGCGCGGTCCCGCCACTGTCGCCGCCGCCCGCCTGCCGGGTGGTGGGAGCCAGGAACTGTCCGGCGTCGCGGCACCCGCCGAACCGGAGCGCGGACTCCGGGCGAGGAGTCGTCGTGATCCTGCTGCTGTCCACGTCTGACACAGATCTGCTCTCCGCCAGGGCCAGTGGTGCCGACTACCGGCTGGCCAACCCCGCCCGCGTCGAGGTCGCCGCCCTGCCCGCCCTGCTCACCGGCGTCTCGATCGTCGTGGTGCGGATCCTCGGTGGCCGGCGGGCCTGGGCGGACGGGCTGAACGCGGTGCTGGCCACCGGCCTGCCAGTCCTCGTCCTCGGTGGTGAGCAGGCACCGGACGCGGAGCTGATGGAGTCCTCGACCGTGCCGGGCGGCATCGTGGCGGAGGCGCATGCCTACCTCGCCCACGGGGGCCCGGCGAACCTGCGCAACCTGTACGCGTTCCTGTCGGACGCGATCCTGCTCACCGGTCTCGGCTTCGCGCCACCGGCGGCGACTCCGCTGTGGGGCCGGCCGCAGCTCCTGGAGGAGCCAGCGCGACGGACGCAGCGACCGCGGGCCGACGACGGCCCCCCGCGGATCGCGGTGCTGTACTACCGGGCCCACGAGGTCGCCGGGAACACCGGGTTCGTCCGCGTCCTGTGCGACGAGATCGAACGTGCGGGCGGCCTGCCGGTACCGGTCTTCTGCTCGTCGTTGCGCGGGGCGCCGCCCGAGCTGCTGGTCACGCTGCGCCAGGCCGACGCGCTCGTCGTCACGGTGCTGGCCGCGGGCGGCTCGACCCCCGCGGCGGCCAGTGCCGGCGGCGACGACGAGCAGTGGGATGTCGGCGCGCTCGCCGCACTCGATGTGCCCATCCTGCAGGCCCTGTGCCTGACCGGTTCCCGGGATCAGTGGCAGGCGGGCAGCGACGGCGCGAGCCCGCTGGACACCGCGACCCAGATCGCGATCCCGGAGTTCGACGGCCGGATCATCACCGTGCCGTTCTCGTTCAAGGAGGTCGACACCGACGGCCTGACCAGCTACGTCGCCGATCCGGAACGGGCCGCGCGGGTCGCGGGTATCGCGGTGCGCCACGCCCGGCTGCGGCGGATCCCGCCCGCGCGGCGCCGCGTCGTGCTGATGCTGTCGGCGTATCCGACCAAGCACTCCCGCATCGGCAACGCGGTCGGCCTGGACACCCCGGCCTCGATGGTGCGGCTGCTCGCCGCGCTGCGCGACGCCGGCTACGACATCGGCCCGGCCGACGGCCCGGACGCCCTGCCAGGGGTGGCCGCGGCCGACGGCGACGCGCTGATCCACGCGCTGATCGCCGCGGGAGGGCAGGACCAGGCCTGGCTGACCGAGGAACAGCTGGCCCGCAACCCGATCCGGATCAGCACGGCCCGCTACCGGCGGCATTTCGACGCGCTGCCCGCCGACCTGCGGGAGGCGATGACTCGGCACTGGGGGCCGCCACCGGGTGAGCTGTTCGTCGACCGCTCCCGCGACCCGGACGGCGAGATCGTCCTCGCCGCGCTGCGGGCCGGCAACGTCGTGGTCATGGTGCAGCCGCCCCGCGGCTTCGGCGAGAACCCGATCGCGATCTTCCACGACCCCAGCCTGCCGCCCAGCCACCACTACCTGGCCGCCTACCGCTGGCTGGCCGACGAGTTCGGCGCCCATGCCATCGTCCAGGTCGGCAAGCACGGCAACCTGGAGTGGCTGCCCGGCAAGAACGCGGCGCTGTCCGCCTCCTGCGGGCCGGACGCCGCACTCGGCGACCTGCCCCTGATCTACCCGTTTCTGATCAACGACCCGGGTGAGGGCACCCAGGCCAAGCGGCGCGCCCACGCCACCCTCGTCGGGCATCTCGTGCCGCCGATGGCCCGCGCCGACAGCTACGGCGACATCGCCCGCCTGGAGCAGCTGCTCGACGAGCACAGCCAGATCGCCGCGATGGACCCGGCGAAGCTGCCCGCGATCCGCGCCCAGATCTGGACCCTGTTGCAGGCCGCCAAGCTCGACCACGACCTCGGCCTGGCCGACCGTCCGCACGACAGCGAGTTCGACGAGCTGCTCCTGCACGTCGACGGCTGGCTGTGCGAGATCAAGGATGCCCAGATCCGCGACGGCCTGCACGTCCTCGGCGTCACGCCGACCGGGCCGGCCCGGATCAACCTGGTGGTGGCGATGCTGCGGGCCCGCCAGATGTGGGCCGGCGACGCCCGTGCCCTGCCCGGCCTGCGCGAGGCGCTCGGCCTGCCCGACCACGCCGCCGGGGAGCGGGCCGGCCGGGTCGAGACCGACGCGGTCGAGGAGATCGCGCGGGCCCTGGTCACCGCGATGGAGCATCGGGGCTGGGATCCGGCCGAGGTCCCGGCGGCCGTCGCCGCGGTCGCGGCGGCCGGGAGCAGCGCGGCCGGGTCGGCGGGCGCCGAGGACCCGACGGCCCCGGTGCCCGAAGCCGCGGCCACGCTGCTGGCCGACCCGGCCGCGGTCACAGCCGTGCTGCGCTTCGCCGCCACCGAGATCGTGCCGCGCCTCGCCGGCACCGGCACCGAGATCGACGCCGTGCTGCACGCGCTGGACGGGGGCTACGTCCCCGCCGGCCCCAGTGGATCACCGCTGCGCGGGCTGGTGAACGTGCTGCCCACCGGTCGCAACTTCTACTCGGTGGACCCCCGGGCGATCCCGAGCCGGCTGGCCTGGGAGACCGGCCAGGCCATGGCCGACTCGCTGCTGGAGCGCTACCGTGCCGACACCGGGACCCTGCCGCGTTCGGTGGGTCTGTCGATCTGGGGGACGTCCGCGATGCGCACGGCCGGCGACGACATCGCCGAGTGCCTCGCCCTGCTCGGGGTGCGGCCGGTGTGGGACGAGGCGTCCCGGCGGGTCAGCGGCGTCGAGCCGATCGGACTGGCGGAGCTGGGCCGGCCCCGCATCGACGTGACCATCCGCATCAGCGGTTTCTTCCGCGACGCGTTCCCGCACGTCGTGACCATGCTCGACGACGCGGTCGCGCTCGCGGCCGGCCTGGACGAGCCGGCCGCGGACAACCACGTCCGCGCGCACGCGCTCGCCGACCTGGCCGAGCACGACGACTGGCGGCGGGCGACCACCCGCGTGTTCGGTTCCGCGCCCGGCACCTACGGCGCGGGCCTGCTGCAGCTGATCGACTCCCGGGACTGGCGCACCGACGCCGACCTCGCCGAGGTGTACGCCACCTGGGGCGGCTACGCCTACGGCCGGGGGCTGGACGGCCGCCAGGCCCGCCCGGACATGGAGGCGGCCTACCGGCGCATCGCGGTGGCGGCCAAGAACACCGACACCCTCGAACACGACATCATCGACTCGGACGACTACTTCCAGTACCACGGCGGGATGATCGCCACCGTCCGCGCGCTGACCGGGAGCGCGCCGAAGGCCTACATCGGCGACTCCACCCGCCCCGACGCCACCCGCACCCGGTCACTGAGCGAGGAGACCGCCCGTATCGTCCGCGCACGGGTGGTCAACCCCCGCTGGATCGCGGCGATGCGCCGGCACGGCTACAAGGGTGGCTTCGAGCTCGCCGCGACCGTCGACTACCTCTTCGGTTATGACGCCACCGCGGGCGTCGTCGAGGACTGGATGTACGAGAAGGTCACCGAGTCCTATGTCCTCGACCCCGACACCCGCAAGTTCCTACAGCAGTCCAACCCGTGGGCGCTGCACGGCATCACCGAGCGGCTCCTCGAAGCCGTCGACCGGCAGCTGTGGCAGGCACCGCGTCCCGAGACCCTCGACGCGCTGCGCACCGCCTACCTGGAAACCGAAGGAAACCTCGAAGACGACAGCTGACCGGCGGGTGCGTGACCGGCGCGCGGCCAGGTGCGACAGAACCGCATCTGTGACGACCATGGCATCTGTGACGACCATGGAGGAGGTACCCCTTCTGATCCGCTGGGACGCGGCGGCGGGCGCCGCCGACGACCTGGCTCTCGGCGCGCTCCTCGACGCCGGGGCGCCTCCCCTATTGCCGGTCGCTCCTAGTGGTCGGGCCGGGGGCATGGCCGTGGCGGCGATTCGTTCTCCGACGGACGTCTCGGCGGCGGTCCGGCTCATCGGACGGCCGCGGTCTCCGCTGATGCCTGGCGTGACCTTCGTCAGGGGCGGCGGCCCAGCACCACGTACTCGCGGACGCCCGCGTTCCCCACGCCGCCGGTGAACCGGCCCGTGCGGGGATTGCGGCCCGCGGGCAGGATGCGCCGTCCCTCCTGGACGCGGGTGGCCGCGTGGACGTCCGTGAAGCCGGCCTCGGTGAGCAGCTCTCGGAATCCGCCGGCCAGGTCGAAGACACGGCCGGCGCGGACGGTGTTGGCGACGGAGTAGACGACGACACCGCCTGGTGCCACCACCCGGAAAGCCTCGGAGAGGTGACGCCGCAGACCGTCGACATAGGCCCGCAGAGCACGTCCGAGAACTGTGCGCTCGGAGCGGAAATCCTGCTCGTACCAGGAGCGGAAGGCGGGCGGTAGGCAGATGTGCCCGGTCACCGGAGGTTGCCGGTACTTCGCGCCAATCTGCAGGTCACGTCGCATCGGCCAGTCGAAGGCGAGGTACGACAAGCGTTGGACGTCGAAGTAGTCGTAGGTGACGAAGTAGGGCGGTGAGGTCACGATCGCGTCGACGCTGGCATCAGGCAGGGCCAGGTGGCGGGCGTCGGCATGAAGGACTACCGCGGGCGGACGGGTGCCGGCCGCGGGGGGACGGCGGGCCGCCTCGAACGCGACCAGTTCGGCCTCGCAGTCGCGGGCGATCTGGCGGGCCCATCGACGCAGGCTGTGCTCCAGCGGGATGGGCACCCGATGCGGGTCCGCGGTGACCTTCACTGAGTCGGCCAGCCAGCGGGACGACGGCCGCAGCGACTGGGAGAGCGCGACGAGGGCGAAGCGGCGCAGGCGTTCGTCCTCGATGGCCAACACGGCCGGCTTCCAGGCGGTGAGGAGGCGTGCGTTGTCCTCGCCGAGCCATCCGGTCAGTTCGTCGCCAACGGCGGAGACCGCCGCCGGCGGTAGACGGATGAGCTGCTCGCAGTGCGCCGCCGCAGTCTGGAGGTCCGGCGGTGGGTCAAGGCCGCCGCTGCATTCGGGGACCTTCCCGGTGGCGAGTCGAGAACCCCCAGACGGGATCGGCGTGGCGCCGTCTCGGCGAGCCTTTTCGCCTGGCTTGTCACCGCACCCCACATACGGACCTGGGCTTCACTGAACTCCATGATGTCGGCGATGATCTCGTCGGGGACATCCGCGATCGGAACCTTGAAGGTCATCGCGTCCGACGCCTCGGTCTCCCCCGCGTTCGGCACATACACTCGAAGATCGGGTATTCCGCGCGGCAGGCGGTCGGGGAACTGCTCGCACAGCAGGGCGGTGAGCGCATCGTCGTCGTTTCCCTGGTCCATGCGGACGTACTCGCCCTCGACATCGATGACGACGACCGCCCATTCCGCCCGCAGCGCCTCCTCCATCAACACCTGGGTCGTGTTCGACTTGCCCGACCCGACAGTGCCGAAAATGCCGACGTTGCGCGGGAGGAATGCTTTCTTCTGCGAGTCCGCCTCGACGTGGACGCCCTCGTAGCCCAGCAGCGAGCCGAGCTGCATGTCGCCTTCGAGACCGAGCATGCGGCGCAGCCGGTCCGCGGGGTAGATGAACGTCCGGGAATAAGGCCGTGGTCTCGTGGACGTCGGGCGTACTGACTCGTCCGGGCCGACCTCACCGAGGATCTCGATCGTGCCCGAGGCGTAGTAGGTGGGGCGAAACATCGTCCGGTCCGGGTGCAGCAGCGTGGTCCGGCTGATAGCCGAGTCGCTGCCGATCTCGTGCGGGCTGTGGAACGGCCCTTCTACAACCCTGCCGAGGAAAATGATGCCCTGCTCTGCATCGTCGACGCCGACGTAGGAATCGCGCCGGAAATGGCGGCGCAGCTGTTCGGAGACCAGCACGCCACTGCTGGTGTTGTCGGTGCCCTGGCCGTCGAAGGCGACGAAGCCGAGCGTTATCAGCGAGGCGGCCAGATCCTCCCGGGCTGCGTCGGTGGCAGCTTCTCTCGGGCCGTTCTCGCCGTTGTCGGTCTTCTCGCCCGCCGGGTCCGCGTTCTCGGGTTCCTCCATCAGTTCCGGCTCGTCTTCCTGTTCGCCGTTGCGCTCGTCGGCCGGTTCCGTCCCCAGCCCGTCGCCTGGCTCCGTCCCGCGCTCTTCTGCCTGCTCCGTTCCGTCGGCGGGCTCCACGCCGCGTTCGTCGCCGTCAGGACGCCGCGTGGCGTCGGCGCCGGCGTCGGCATCGGCATCGCGCGGGCTCATCCGCGGGTCCGCCGTGGATCGAGATCGACCAGGCCTTTCTCCACCCCCAGCTCCATCAGCCGGGCCTCGACGAAGTCGCGGAACTCCCCAGCACGGAACATGGTGCGGGCGACGGCGTCGGCAAGATCGAGATGGAACGGAAACCCGCGGGCCGTCGCCGTCGCGGCGGCGTCCGGGAGGCCCCTGGTCCACAGCGCGTCAGCGAGGAACAGCGCGGCGGCCTGCTCGACCCGCTCACGGTGGCACTCCAGGAGAAATGGCCGGTGCCCGGCCTTCAGCAAGACGATGGTCACCTCCGGACCGACCTCCCCGATGAAACTGCGGAAGTTGCCGCGGTCGACGGTATTGAATCCCGCCTTCGTGACCCCGGAGTCGGAATCCCCGTCAAGAAAGGTCGTCAGGTCATCCGAGAGTGTGCGCAGCTCGATGTACTCGCCCGGTTCCAGGATGGCCCCGGCGTTGAGGACGTCGAGGTCCTCCGGGCTCTCGCTGACGGCGATGAACCGCTGGTCGGCCACGTAGCGCCGGGTGAGCTCGAAGACCGGCGGCAGGTTCTCCCGCGGCAGGCCGACACCGGTGCGCAGTTCGTAGGGAATCAGCTCGCCGTGGATCAGCCGCCAGTCGGCATCCTGGGAGAGCAGGATCTGACGTTCGCCGAACAGCATCAGCGCCCGGCTGGCCAGGTTGGAACCGCCATGCACCTTGCGCAGGTTGTCGAAGAACTCCCGGGCAGTGTCGCCCTGGGCGGTGAGTTCATGCTCGAAGACGCGGGTGACCAGCCGAACGGACTCACCGGTGTTCGTCACGACGACAACACCAATCTGGATCTTCGTCCCACTCAGCAGCGGTACCGCAGCCAGGGTGCCGTCGGCGGCAGCGACGACACCGGACCGCAGCAGGTCCCTCGCCCAGGCCGATGCCTCGTGTGAGGGGCGTCGAATGAGGCTCCGCAGGCCGGGATTCTCAGCAAGGATCTCGGCGCGCAACTGTTCCCGCCGCGCATGCGACGCGAGCACCGCGCGGTCGACCCGCTCACGGAGCTGATCGATGTGCTGTTCCAGATCCGTCCACGGAGCGACGGCCAGGATGTCGGCGAGGCTACGTACGTCCGCCTGACCTGGCGTCTTGGCCTGTTCCTGCGCCTCGGCCTGTTCCTGCGCCTCGGCCTGACCTGGCACGCCAGTCTGTCGAGCCGTCGGATGGTGGGCGTGCGGTCGCTCTGGCGGAGACATGACCAACGACCTCCCCCGCGAGCCGCACATACGTCACCACCCGGCCACCAGATCGTTGCACCAGGTGGGCCGATGCGGTGGGGAAAACGGCAAACTCCGGTCGCATCGCCACCGTGCGTTGTGACCACGGTGTCAGCGCACGCCAGGCCCCGAACGACGGCCGGAGGCGAGTATCGGAGCGAGTCAGGCCGGAGCGGAGTCAGGAGCCAGCGGTGGCGGAAACCCCCTGCCGAACCACGGGCTGCCGACATCCCGACCCCACAATGGTCAAGCGTCGACCGTCGGCGGCCCCGCCCGTCGAAGTCGGCACCGGCACCGGCACCGGCACCACGTCCGGCTTGGTCACCCAGCTGCGCGCCGACACCCACACCGCGCTCAACGGGCAGGCCAACCCAGCCTCGTGGGCCTGAGAAATAACGGCTCTGCCGCAGATCCGGCGATGACTGAAAGTAGGCATTTGTCGTGACCTGCCCGACGAGACAAGCAGCCTGCAATCGCGATATTCCGGGCGGCGCCGGCAGCGTCGGCCGGTGGATCCAATAGGTGTCCCAAACGCGGGAGCCCGGAAGGCCGCCGCAGACTGCGGCGGTTTCACCCGCTTCTTCGCAGGATCTCGCGTCGGCTATATACCGTCACCACCGGATCTGCGACGGAGCCGTTAATTTGGCAGACCCCCTTGTAGCACAGTCGCGGCTTTCCGGTCTATGGACACGTTCGGAAGTAGGCATTCAGGAGCTATCCGAAAGTGCGACAAAGCGAGCCCCCCTGCTCGGCGGAGCAGAGACTGTGACGTCCCGGGGTTCGGGCCCGCACCCCACCAGGAAAGAGCGGTGAGCGGGTCGGGGGCGGGTGTGAACACGTTAACAGAGGTCACGAGCGAGGTCCGTTAGCGCGCGATAGATCACCGCCACGCGCACAGGAGGAGATCGTGGCCGTATACGCGCCGCTCTACACCGGAGGATCACCCCACAGGCGTGGGAGGGACAAGCGCATTTTCGGCGACGCGGCTATCCGTCGATCTCCAGGCCTGGAATGGTCTCCTCGGAGGGCGGCCAACCTGGGACCGGGAGGCGCCGTGCAGTTGCCGCGATCAGCCAGTCATCCCCGTCAAGGTGCGTCACGAAGGAGTGCCCCGGGATCTTGCGGCTGCCCTGCGCCCCGATGTACTTCGAGGAAGTCAGGACGACGAGCTCCATATTCGCGCCGACGAGCATAGTCCACCGAAGCAGGCCGACGCCCTTCCGTAGCCCGCGGTAGACGTGCCGCCAGTGATCTACGAAGGCGGCGAGCATCTCGTCAAACTGCTTGTTGTCCGAGTCGTAGGCGGCTAGATCCTCGGCGAGGTCGTCGTCGGCCTGGCGACCATTGACGCCCCAGACCCAGCCTTGGGCCAGCGCCAAGCGCAACGGATCGTCAAGCACCGTCCACAGGCTACGACCAGGCTCGTCGTTGTAGAGCTCGTTGATCCAGCCAGCGACAGTCGCATATCCGCCAGGGAAGTCTGGTTCGGTACCAATCATGCGTCGACGAGTTCGACAGTGCCGTCCGCCACCTCAAAATGGAATGTAAGGCCCGTCGCCCGGCTCAACTTCGCAAGTGTCTCGAACGAAGGCTGGTGCTCGGCTTGCTCCAAGCGCGAGATCGCAGGCTGGGCAATGCCGACCAGCGCCGCCAACTCGCGCTGGGATAGGCCCTTACGGGTGCGGAAGTTGACGACTCGGTTGGCGACCTGTCTTGCGAACGCCGCGCCGTCCCACACCCGGCGAAACTCCTCGTCGCCGCGCTGCTCGTCGATGACCTGGTCAAGTGGCTTGAGGTCTGAAAGCTTCATCTGTCGTCCTCCAGATCGTCAAGGCGTCGCATGGCGGTAGCGACGGCCCGCCGGAAGCCAGCTGGGTCGACTTCGGCCTCCGGTCCAACCGCACCGATGACAAGGATCTGCCCGATCTGTCGGTAGAACGCCCGCCAAGGGCTGCGGCCCTGCCGCGGTCGAAGCTCTCGGAGGTGCTGTGCGGCCCTGATGTCGCTGGTATGCGGGTAGCCCAACGTCGGGCCGATGGCTCGTAGCTTGTCGAAAGCTGTGACGATCGCTGCCCGCTCCTTCGCGGGGATCTTGCTCAGCTCGGCATCTGCGGCGGGATGGATCAAGACCTGCCAGACCACCGTCCCACGATAACATGCATGTTATCGATTCACACCTTCCCAGCTCTGGAAAGGTGCCCGGGCACGCCGCAGGCCTCAGCCTGGCGCGTAGTTATCGATGCCTCGCCGGCCCGTCCTGGTGCGTGCTGCACCACAGGCAGATCACGGTCAGCACGGACGCGAGAACCTCAGATCGCGCACCACACGGCCGCGCCGGGACCTACCCGAGCGCCAGCGGCGCCGTCGCTGGCCGATGCGCACCATGGCCGTGTCGCCGGGGCGGTTCGTCGCCGAGCGTGCGCGGATGCGCGTTGCGGCACACCGCACAGACCGGCTCCGGGGGCATGGCAACGAGCGTGGGGTTCGCCTTGGTTGCTGAGATGATCTGCCGTTAAGTTAATGTAATCCGATCCTCACTACGCTTCGCAGTCAAGATCTACCGATGCGCTTGAGGGTCGAACCAATTGATCAGCACCCCGACCTGGACATCTTCCGCTTGATCAAGTATCGGAAGTTATAGATCTTACCTATTTACCCAGGCCAGAGCATTATTACTGTCCGTGGTGGAGGTGGCGGGAATCGAACCCGCGTCCTCCGGCACCGCAACAGGACTTCTCCGGGCGCAGCCTGCTACTTGTTTCTCAGCCCCACCAATCACACAGGCATGCCAGTGTGGGCTCAGTCACTGTGAGATGTCCCATCCGACCCCGTGACCGGGTCAGACGGTGATCCTCCTAGCGACGCCAGGCCCTGAGCCGGAGGAGCTCCCAGGCTGACGGCTCCTTATATTCCCCTAGGCAGCGAGGCTGTAAGGGGATGGAGCAGACTGCGACTTGTTGGCAGTTATTTCTTTGAGCGGATCGTTAACGAGATAACCGCTCATCCTCGGCCCGCTTCCCCTGCCTCGACGTCCGGAGTCGAAGCCGGTCACCCCCGCGTTCTGTCGGTGTTGATGTTCTGTCGGTGTTGACTGTGGCTCATTTCCAGCGCTTGCCGATCGTACGTGAGGAGTGCCCGAACGACCGCCCACGCAGCCCAACACCGGCTGCGCGCCCTATCTTCCCATGGAGTCCCGGTCGTCCGCCACCCGGGTCTGACCCGG
>NZ_CAKJTR010000113.1:11765-17436 GCF_917627355.1 Protofrankia sp. Cj3
TCTGACGGACGGCGCCCGGCGCAGCATGGGCGGTGCGCTGCCTACGCCGGCAGGGGTCAATCCTCCCGCCCCTTGGCCCGGCGGCCCAGCGCTCGGGAGACCTCGCGGGAGGCGTCCCGCTCGGCGAGCGCGTGCCGCTTGTCGTAGGTCTTGCGCCCGCGGGCGAGAGCGACCTCCACCTTTGCCCGGCCGTCCTTGAAGTAGATGGACAGCGGGACGATGGTCAGGCCGCCCTCCTTCGTCTTGCCGACCAGTTTAGCGATCTCATCACGATGCAGCAGGAGCTTACGGCGCCGGCGCGGGGTGTGGTTCGTCCACGTACCCTCGGTGTACTCAGGGATGTGCACACCGTGCAGCCACGCTTCCCCGTCGTTGATCTGGGCGAAGGCGTCTACCAGTGACGCACGGCCCGCCCGCAGCGACTTCACCTCGGTGCCCTGGAGCACCAGCCCAGCCTCGATGGTGTCGAGAATCGTGTAGTCGTGCCGGGCCCGCCGGTTCTGTGCGACCAGCTTCCTACCGGTCTCCTTTGGCACTTCTGGTGTCCCTCTTCCTCGCAAGCCCCATACACATTCACGTCCCAGGCAGATCCCAGGCAGGTCCCAGACAGATTCCGCCGAACGGGCCGGGGACCTGGACCTCGGCCACGCGTGCGCGGCAACGTCACGTAGCCGCCGGCTCTCCAGGCTACGCCGGCCGCCGGGCAGGCCGGAACGGATGGGTCAGACCCGCAGGTATCGTCGCAGCGCGACCGCAGCCAAGATCGCGGATGTCACGGTGCCGATCAGGAGAACAGCGACGGCAACGGCCCACACCGCGCCCCAGCCGAAGAGCGGGAACATCGCCTGCCGGGCAAACTTATGATCAACAAAATAGACCTTGCACACGATCAGTATCACCACCGCGAACATCCCGCCGAGCATGCCCGTAACCGCACTCTCCATGACGAAAGGCGCGCGGATCGTCGCGTTGGTGGCCCCCACCAGACGCATGATCGCGGTTTCCCTACGTCGCCCGTGCGCGGAGAGGCGGATCATCGCATAGATCAGCACCACCGCGGCAAAAGCCTGAACGGCGGCAAGCGCGAAGGTGCCGACCGCGAACGCGCGCAGGAAGCGATAGAGCGGCGCGACCAGCGCGCGCTGGTCGCGTACCCGGTCAACGCCGCCCCTCCCGGTGTACTCCAGAACGATCTCGCCAGAGCGGCGTGGGTCAACAAGCGTGAGACGGAACGACGCGGGCAGGTCGGCCGCGCTCACGCCGCTCACGACATCCGGCGAGTTACGGAAGTCACGGGTGAAACGCGCGAACGCACGCGCCTTGTCCTCGTAAACGACCGCCCGCACCAGGGGGTCAGCGCGCAGATCGGCCGCTAGCGCCGCACGTTCGGCGCTGGAGACTCCGTCGTTGAGGTCGATAACAACCTGGATCTGGTCGAGGAAAAACCTGTCGACGGTCCGGGCCTGTGCCCTCAGCAACAGGCCGGCTCCGAGCAACGTGAGGCAGATCGTCACCGTGACGATCACCCCGAGGGCCATCGACAGGTTGCGCCGCAAGCCGCTGACACCGATCACGAGCATCTGACCCAGCCACCTACCAACGGCCATCACTTACAGTGCCAGCCCGTAGGCGCCCCGCAGCTGGTCACGCACGAGGGCACCGTGTTCGAGCTCGATGACCCGGTGACGCATGGCGTCCACCAGAGTGGCGTTGTGCGTGGCCACGACAACGGTCGTACCGATCTGGTTGATCGCATCCAGCAACTTCATGATCCCGGAACTCGTGACCGGGTCCAGGTTGCCGGTTGGTTCGTCAGCCAGCAGGATGCGCGGACGCCCGGCAAAGGCCCGGGCAACCGCGACCCGTTGCTGCTCTCCGCCGGAGAGCTCGTCGGGGTAACGACCCTCTTTACCAGCCAGCCCCACCAAGCTGACGATCGCGGGGACGACAGCGCGTACCACCGGGCTCGGCCGACCGGTGACCTCCAGGGCAAAGGCCACGTTGCCGGCGACCGTCCGGTCGGGCAACAACCGGAAGTCCTGGAACACACACGCCACCCGCCGGCGCAGCAACGGCACCCGGCGCTCCGGGATCCGGTTCACATCCAGGCCGGCAACCTCGACCACGCCGGCCGTGGGCCGTTCCTCCCGCAGCAGCAGCCGCAACAAGGTGGACTTCCCCGACCCCGACGGACCGACCAGGAAGACGAACTCCCCCGCGGCGATCTCGACGGTCACGTCATCCAGCGCGGGACGCGCACCTGCTGGATACCGTTTGGTCACCGAAGTCATGCGAATCACGCTTACCACTCCTCGCATCCAAATAGACACTCTAGGTCATCGGTGGATGCTAGCCAACAACGCGGCGGTCACGGCCCCGCGGGCATCCAGCGACCGCGAGGAGCATCACCAGACAGCCAGCGCGGCGTCGCGAGGCAGACAGGGGTGGCGCGGGGAACAGCGGGTAGACAGAGGGCGTGGCCGGCTGAACGGTGGCGGAACTTTTCTGGACCGTCAGACATTGTGCGGGTCAGCGCGCAAGCGCGATGATGCTGGCAGCGGACGCGGGGAGGTCGACGGCATGTGCTGCGAGGACCTGGTATGCGCCCGATGTGCCGGGCCGGTCGCCGAGGCACGGTGTCCGTCCTGCCGATCGGCCCGTGACTCGATGCACCACTCCCCCACCACGATCACACCTCAGATGCTGATCGTCATCGTGTCCGTGCTCCTGGCACTGACCCTGCTCGCCGTCCAGCACGGATAGGTTGCGCTGCGCCCGGACAGGTATCGAGCCCTGTTCGACCCGCCAGGTCACAGCTGTCAGGCCACAACTGTCAGGCCAGCATCTCCCGCAGCGCGACCACGTCGCCGATGACGATGACGGACGGCGGCCCGATACGAGCGTCATCGGCCAGCGCGGCGATGTCCGCGAGCGGCCCAGTGACCACCTTCTGACCAGCGCTTCCGCCACCATGGATCACAGCCGTCGGGGTGGATCCCGCGCGACCCCGTTTCACCAGCTCCGCGGTGATCTGCCCCAGCGCACCGACGCCCATCAACACGACGATCGTCCCAGCGCCGGTCGCCACGGCATTCCAGTCGACCGTCGAACCCGGATGGGACGGGTCGAGATGACCGGAGACGATCGTGACATCCTGGGTGATCCCACGGTGGGTGACCGGAATACCAGCCAACGCCGGTACCGCCACGGCGCTCGTCACACCCGGCACAACCTCGCAGGGCACCCCCGCAGCCCGACAGGCCAGCGCTTCCTCACCACCACGGCCGAAAACGAAAGGATCGCCGCCCTTGAGCCGCACCACCCCGAGGCCCCGCCCGGCCCGATCCACGATCAGGCGGTTGATCTGATCCTGGGTGATGTTGTGGCCGTGCGCCTCCTTGCCCACGTCCACGATCTCGACGCCGGGCCCGAGGTCGGCGAGCAGCGCCCGCGGAGCCAACCGGTCGACGACCACCACATCGGCCCGGCGCAGCAGCTCCATACCTCGAACAGTGATCAGATCGGGACGGCCCGGCCCACCGCCGACCAGCGCCACCCAGCCACCCGCGGCGGGCCGCGCGGGCACGGCGGCATCCGGCGATACCGCCCACACGGTGGCGCCGGCCATCAGGCCTGTCTCGGAACTGTCCATGGTCCTAAGGTTGCCTCGGGAGGCGCGGACGCGCGAGAGACGCCCTGAGCCCGGTGCCCCCCGTACCCCGCGCGAGAGCGCCGATCGGCCACCGTCGACGATCAGGCCGGGCCTTCGGCGGTGCGCCGCCAGCGGATCTCAGCATCGATGAAGTCGTCGATATCGCCGTCGAGCACCGCTCCGGTGCCGGACGTCTCCACATCGGTCCGCAGATCCTTCACCATCTGATACGGATGCAACACGTAGTTGCGGATCTGCGAGCCAAAGGAGACATCCTGTGGGCCGCCGGTCAGCCGCTGCTTCTCGGCAGCCTCCTCCACACGTCGGCGCTCCAGCAGTTTGGCCTGGAGCACCATCATGGCCGCGGCCTTGTTCTGTAGCTGGCTACGTTCGTTCTGGCAGGTCACCACGATGTTCGTCGGCAAGTGGGTGATCCGCACCGCCGAGTCGGTGGTGTTGACGCCCTGCCCGCCCGGTCCCGACGAGCGGAAGATGTCGATCCGCAGTTCCTTGTCGTCGATGTCGACGTGGTCGGCCTGCTCGACGGCGGGCGTCACCTCGACCCCCGCAAACGACGTCTGACGGCGGTTCTGGTTGTCAAAGGGGCTGATCCGCACCAGCCGGTGGACGCCGTGCTCGCTGCGCAGCGTCCCGTAGGCGTATGGCGCCTTGATCTGGAACGTGGCGGACTTCAGGCCCGCCTCCTCCGCCTCAGAGGTGTCGAACACCTCGGTGCTGTACCCGTGCCGCTCGGCCCAGCGCAGGTACATGCGCAGCAACATCGCGGTCCAGTCGGCGGCGTCCACGCCACCGGCTCCGGCGGACAGCTGAATGATCGCATCCCGCTCGTCGTACTCACCGGACAGCAGCGTGCGGACCTCGAGCGCGGAGATGTCACGAGTGAGTTTTGGCAGGCCCGCCGCGGCCTCAGCCAGCAGGTCGTCATCATCAAGGTCAAGAGCGGCGAGAATGTCGTCAAGGCGCCGTCGCAGCGCTTCGACGCGCGCGATGTCCCCCCGCGCCGACGAAAGCCGGCGGGTGACGCTCTGCGCTCTGTTCTGGTCGCTCCACAGGTCCGGATCCGCCGCCTCACGCTCCAGATCAGCGGCGCGACGCCGGAGACTTTCAAGATCAAGAACTGCTTCGATGCCGGTGAGCGTCGAGTCGAGAGTCTTGATCTCCTCTGTGAGGTCGGCGGCCATGAGACCTATCTTACCGGCGGGAACGCACCACCCCCAGCCGGATTCCGATCTTGGCGTGGCGACATTGGCACCCGCGCCAGCGCGCCGCCGCGCGGTCGTCCCAGCGGTACCCCCGCCCGGTTCGATCGCTCGAGGTTCACCCGCCCGTAGACGGCATTGTCCCCGGCGGGCAGCCCGGCCACCGCCACTGCCATAGCCATAGCCATAGCCGCCGGCACCGCCACCGCCACCGGCACCGCTCATGCGGCAACCGGACGGCGGCCGAATGACGGCCAGCTGGCAGAAACACGGCCCGCCGGCCCGAAACCCGAGCGCGGCTCTGCTACAGGCCGGAAATCCCTCCAAGGTCAACAAGACATCGGACCCGACCAGAATTGACGTGGAGAGACTTAAAGCACATCCAGCACGCCCTCGCTACCGAGGTGTCAGCGCGGCCCAACGACTATCTTGACTGTCAGTAGGCTCTTCGGCCAGGAAAGTGGTGACAGGCGGGTGTCATTCCATGTTCGGCCGGATTTGGCGTTGCTGGGCGCTGGTGAGCCGTGAACGACAGAACAGCCGGCACCTACCTCTCGACCGATACCGGCGAACTGCATGACGCCTGTATCCGGACCCTGGCAGAGACACTCATCAGCTATGAGACGGCTAACCTGGCCGACACCGTATCAATGCTGACGCCGCTGGAAAAGACCACCCGGACAGTGCCCCGTACCCGACGGTTGCGGGGCTCGGTCGCGCTGGACTGGATGCGGCTGCATGCCGCCGTGACCGCGACCATGGCAAACGCCGCATACGACCAGGGGTGCCACGGCGACGC
>NZ_CAKJTR010000114.1:0-16803 GCF_917627355.1 Protofrankia sp. Cj3
CGTCCGGTGCGGGCCCGCGGGGCCGGGGCACGCCGGCCACCGCCCCGCACGGGCCCAGCCCGTCCACCGCTGCGGCTGGGCAGTCCGCGCCGACGGCTGCGGGCCGCGGTCGTCATCCTGTGTTTGCTGCTGATCGTGCTCGCCGGCCGGCTGACACAGCTGCAGGCGTTCCAGGCGTCCACCTACGCCCGGCGCGCCGAGCAGGAGCGGCTGCACATCGCGGCGTTGCCCGCGGTCCGTGGTGTCATCACCGACCGCGGTGGGGCGGTGCTGGCGCAGGATGTCGACGCGCGCTCGGTGTACGCGGACCCGCGCAACATCACCGATGCCCGTGCCGTCGCCAACCTGCTCGCCCCCATCCTTCAGGTGCCCGCGGACGCCCTGGTGGCCAAGTTCAGGAGCAGCGGACGTTTCGTCTACCTCGCCCGTGGGCTCGACCCGGCCGTGGGCGCGACGGTGACCAAGCTCCAGCTGGCCGGTATCGGTGTCCTGGAGGAGCGCCGCCGGCTGTACCCGTCCGGTTCCCTGGCTTCCAACGTCGTGGGTTTCACCACGGTCGGTGACAATGATGTCCTCGTGGGCGGTGGCGGTATCGAAGGCGCCTACGATCGGGTGCTGCGTGGCATCGACGGGGCGCGCCGCGTCGAGATGGATCCGGCGGGCCGGCCCATCCCGTCCGCGGCGAGCCGGGAATCCGATCCGGTGCCGGGCTCGAGCGTGCGGCTCACGCTCGACCGCGACATCCAGTGGGCCGCGCAGGGCGCGATCGCCGACGCGGTGCGCGCTACCCAGGCGGACGGCGGAAGCGTTGTGGTCATGGTCCCGGGCAGCGGGGACATCCTGGCGATGGCGGATGCGCCGGACTACGACCCCAACAAGATTGCCAGTGCTGATCCGTCGACGCTGAAGAACCGTGCCACCCAGGACGTCTACGAGCCCGGGAGCGTCAACAAAGTGATCACTATGGCCGCGGCGATAGACCGCGGCCTGATCTCGCCGGAGACGCCGGTGACGGTGCCGTCGAGTATGCGCATCGCGGGCCAGACCTTCATGGACGCGGAGCCGCACGGTGTGGAGCACCTCACCGCGGCCGGGGTGCTGGCGCGGTCGAGCAATCTCGGGACGATCCAGATCGCGAGCAGGATCGGTTCCGCCAACCTGGAGACCGCGCTGCGCGCCTTCGGGCTCGGGTCAAAGACCGGGCTGCGGTTCCCGGGCGAGAGCGCGGGCATCCTCAAACCATCGTCGGCCTGGGATCCCCAGCAGGCCGCCACGATCTCCTATGGACAGGGAATGTCCGCGACCGCGATCCAGATGGCGTCGGTCTACGCGACCATCGCCAACGGCGGGGTGCGGGTCGCGCCTCGTCTGGTGGAGAGCACCACCTCACCGGACGGGGCCGTGCACACCACGCCTCGCGACCCTGGCACCCGGGTGGTCGCCGCGAGCACCGCCACGACCATCTCGCAGATGCTGGAAGCGGTGGCCACCGACTCGGGGACCGCGCCGCTGGCGGCCATCGACGGGTACCGCGTCGCGGGCAAGACCGGAACGGCCCAGCGGCTCGGCCCGTCCGGTCACTACAGCGGCTATGTCGCCTCGTTCGTGGGCTTCGCCCCCGCCGACCAGCCCAGGGTGGTGGTGGAGGTGGTACTCGACAACCCCCGCGACGGCCACTTCGGCGGGACGGTCGCCGCGCCGGTGTTCCAGAAGGTGATGACCTTCGCGCTGGCGACGCTCGCGGTGCCCCCGCCTGGCACAACAGCACCCAGGTTCGTTCTCGATCGCGATGCCAGGCGCTGACCGGTCGCGGGCTCGGGACGGCTGGATACTAGGGTCGGTGCCGTGACCTCACCGGTGTTGCGTCCGGTCGCCCCGCCGGCGCGGGTGCTCACCGACCTGATGTCCCGATGCGTTGATCTTGTTTCTCTCGGTGCTCCGCCAGGAGGGGTTGTCGTCCGCGGTATCACCCATGATTCACGGGCGGTCCAGCCAGGCGATCTTTACGCGGCGCTGCCAGGCGCTCGCGTGCACGGCGCGGCCTTCGCCGAGCAGGCGCTCGCGGCCGGTGCCGTGGCCGTGCTCACCGATCCGGCCGGTGCCGACCGGGTAGCCCAGCTCCCGGCCGGGCGGGCCGGGGTACCTGTGCTTACCAGCGCCGACCCGCGCGCCGTGCTGGGAACGGCCGCGTCGTGGGTCTACGGCGACCCGTCACACTCCCTGCGGCTGCTGGGCGTCACCGGTACCAACGGCAAGACAACCGTGGCATATCTGCTGGAGGCAGGGCTGCGTGCTGCCGGTCACACGACCGGGCTGCTCGGCACCATCTCGACGCGGGTGGCCGGTGCCGCGGTCCCCTCGGTGCGTACCACCCCGGAGGCGACCGACCTACAGGGGCTGCTTGCGGTCATGGTCGAACAGGGAGTGACAGCGGCGGCGATGGAGGTCTCCAGTCACGCTATCGCGCTGCACCGGGTGGATGGGATCGGTTTCGCCGGTGTGGCCTTCACCAACCTCAGCCAGGATCATCTCGACTTCCACCCATCCATGGAGGCCTACTTCGCGACCAAGGCCGCCCTGTTCACCCCCGAGCGGACCGAGGTGTCCGTCATCGACACCGACACCCCGTGGGGACGCCGGCTCGCCACCGCGGTCCCCACGGCGGTGACCTGCGGGCGCGCTGCTGACGCGCGCTGGCGTGCGAGCGACGTCGTCGCCGGTCCCGCGGGAAGCACCTTCCGCGCGCACGGCCCACACGGGGTGGACGTCGAGGTGCGCATCGCGCTGCCTGGCGCCTTCAACGTCAGCAATGCCCTGGTGGCGCTGGCGCTGCTCGTCACCACCGGGGTGGAGGCCGGCACCGCCGCGGCCGGGCTCACGGCCCTGCCCGGCGTGCCGGGCAGGATGGAGCGGATCGACGCGGGCCAGCCCTTCGTCAGCCTTGTCGACTACGCCCATACCCCGGACGCGGTGGAGACGCTGCTGAGTACCGTGCGGGCGTTGGTCGACGGGCGTGTGATCATCGTGCTCGGCTGTGGTGGCGATCGTGATCGCGGCAAGCGTGCCCTGATGGGAGCCGCCGCGGTCCGCGGCGCCGATATAGCGATCTTCACCAGTGACAACCCCCGGTCGGAGGATCCGGAAATGATCATCGCTCAGATGCGCGCGGGCGCCGCGACGCTGCCTTCCGGGGGCGCCGATGGTGTGCTGGTGGAGGTCGACCGTGCCGCGGCGATCCGTCTCGCGGTGAGCCTGGCCAGACCCACGGACGCGGTCGTGGTGGCCGGCAAGGGACATGAGACCGGGCAGGAGCGCGGCGGTGTCGTGACACCCTTCGACGACCGGGACGTGCTGCGGGCGGAGCTGGCCCAGGCCGGCACCGGATCGCGTCCGGGCCTCGGCCGCAGAGGTGCTCACCGGTGATACCGCTTTGCCTGCGTGAGGTCGCGGCCGTCGTCGGCGGCCGGCTCGACGCCGTGCCCGATCCGGACGCGCCGGTCACCGGTGTTGTGATCGATTCGCGCCAGGTCGGTGCCGGTGCGTTGTTCGTCGCCGTGCCCGGTGCCCGGGTTGACGGCCACGACTTCGCCGCGGACGCGGTACGGGCCGGCGCGGTCGCGGTGTTGGCGGCCCGGCCGGTCGGCGTACCGGCGGTCGTGGTCCCCGACCCCACGGCCGCGCTCGCGGCGCTCGCCACCGAGGTACGCACCCGCTCGTCGGCGACGGTTGTCGCCGTGACCGGATCGTCTGGCAAGACCACCACGAAGGATCTGCTCGCCGATCTGCTGGGTGAGCTGGGACCGACGGTCGCCGCGCCCGGTTCGTTCAACAACGAGATCGGGCTGCCGCTGACGCTGCTGGGCCTGGAGCCGACCACCGGGTTCGTCGCGCTGGAGATGGGCGCTCGTGGCCTCGGCCATGTCGCCGCCTTGTGCGAGGTGGCCCGGCCCGACGTCGGGGTCGTGCTGAACGTCGGCTCGGCGCATGTCGGTGAGTACGCGGACGGGCGTGCCGGGATTGCTCGGGCCAAGGCCGAGCTCGTCGAGGCCGCGTCGGGCGCCGCCGTGCTGAACATCGACGATCCGCTGGTCGCGGCCATGGCCACCCGGGCTCGCGGTGATGTGATCATGTTTGGTGAGAGCGCTCGGGCTGACGTGCGGGCCGACGGCGTGCGTGTCGACGACCGCGGGCGCGCGCGGTTCGACCTGCTCACGGCCGGCGAACGGCATCCCGTCTCGTTGAACCTCGTCGGCGCGCACTACGTCGCGGCCGCGCTGGCCGCGGCGGCGGCCGCGATCCGTCTCGGACTGTCCCCGCGGCGAGCCGCGGCCGCGTTGTCCCACGCCCAGGCCCGCAGCCGTTGGCGGATGGAGGTCACCGTGACCGGCAACGGCGTCACCGTCATCAACGACGCCTACAACGCCAACCCGGAATCGATGCGGGCGGCGTTGAAGACACTGGTCGAGATGAGTCGAGGCCGGCGGGCCTGGGCTGTGCTCGGGGGCATGGGAGAACTCGGCGCGGCCGCGGACGACGAGCACGACGCGCTCGGCCGGCTGGTGGTCCGCCTGGGTGTGCCGCGGCTGGTGGTGGTGGGGGCCGAGGCTCGCCGGATACACCTCGGGGCGTCGCTGGAGGGCTCGTGGTCAGGGGAGTCCGTCTGGGTAGCGGACGTCGAGGCGGCCTGCGGGCTGCTGCGGGAGCGAGTGGCGCCAGGTGATGTCGTGCTGGTGAAGGCATCCCGGGCATTCGGGCTGGAGCGGATCGCGGACGACCTCGCGGCCGGTGAACCGACGGGCCCCGCCCGGCCCGTCGAGCGAGGTGCGCACGGGTGAGAGGCGTACTGGTCGCCGCGCTGGTAGCCCTCGTGGCGTCGCTGCTGGGCACACCATCGGTCATCCGCCTGTTCCGCCGGCGGGGTTACGGACAGGAAATTCGCGAGGACGGGCCGTCAAGCCACCTTACCAAGCGTGGCACACCCACGATGGGCGGCACGGTCATCATCCTGGCGACGCTGGCCGGCTACTTCGTCGCGCATCTGATCACGATGAACGGATTCACCGCGTCCGGGTTACTGGTGCTGCTGGTCATGACCGGTCTGGGGATGGTCGGTTTCCTCGATGACTACATAAAGATCCGCAAGCAGCGCAGTCTCGGGCTCACCGCGCGGACCAAGTTCGCCGGTCAGGCCGCGGTGGCGCTGGCATTCGGCCTGCTGGCCGTCCGCTTCAAGAACGCCAACGGCCTGCTGCCGGGGTCGACGTTTGTTTCGATCGTTCGGGACACCGATTTCTCGATCGGTTTGATCGGTTTTCCGCTGCTCGCCTGGATAATCATTGCGGCGACGTCGAACGCGGTGAACCTCACCGACGGGCTGGACGGCCTGGCCGCCGGTACCTCGGCGATGGTGTTCGGCGCCTATGTGGTGATTTCCTTCTGGCAGTTCGGCAATCTCTGCGGGCGCGGTCCCGCGCAGGACGGCTGCTACTTCGTCCGCGACCCGCTGGACGTGGCGCTGGTCGCGGCCGCGGCCATGGGCGCCTGTTTCGGATTTCTGTGGTGGAACGCGAGCCCGGCGAAGATATTCATGGGTGACACCGGCTCGCTGGCCCTCGGCGGGGCGTTCGCGAGTATCGCGATCGTCAGCCGGACCGAGTTGTTGCTGTTCGTCCTCGGCGGGCTTTTTGTGGTCGAGACGCTTTCGGTGATCATTCAGGTCGCCTTCTTCAGGGCCACCCGGAAGCGGGTCTTCAACATGGCGCCGATCCACCACCACTTCGAACTGGCTGAGTGGCCGGAGACCACGGTCATCATCCGCTTCTGGATTGTCTCCGGACTCGCCGTGGCGTTCGGGCTCGGGCTGTTCTACGCGGAGTTCCTCTCGCACGGCGGTTCCTGATGTGTATCCTCGACGCAGGCGGTCCCGGCCGGTGGTGGCGGGGTGTCCGCCATGTTGTCCCGGGGTTTCCGGTTATGGATTAACATCAGTGGCCAGCCACGTTGAAACGGACGGTACCGGACGTTGAGAGCCGACAGCTGGCGAGGTCGTCGGAGATGACTGCCGGCGTGGCGGCATCGCGGTTTCGCCGAACACCGTCCGGCCTGGAGGTACTGTGCTGGCCGGGCTTTGATGACCGGCTGGTGGATGTCTTTGTCACCACCCGTACCGGCGGTGTTTCCCGCGGCGCCTACACCTCACTCAACCTGAGTCTGCGGGCCGGGGACGACGACGCGGACGTACTGGCGAACCGGGCGACAGTGGCCGAGGCACTCGGTGCCACCGTGGACGACTTCGTGTTCTGCGCCCAGGCACACAGCCCGAATATCGCCATCGTGACCGATGAGCACCGTGGGCGGGGCAGCCGTTCGGCCTCGGACGCGCTGCCGCTGACCGACGGGCTTGTGACCACGGCGCCCGGGATTGCGCTGGCTGTCCTGGCGGCGGACTGCGTCCCGGCCGTTCTGCATGATCCGGTCGCCGGGGTGCTCGCGTGTGTGCATGCCGGCTGGCGCGGGACCGTGCGCGGCGCCGTCCCCGCGGCGCTGGCGGCCATGCGGCGGCTGGGCGCCGCCGCATCGAATGTCGTCGCCGGTGTCGGGCCCGCGATCGACCCGGACCGTTACCAGGTTGGGGCGGAGGTCGTGGCCGCCGTCCGGGCCGCCTTCGACGGGCGCGCGGACGAGGTGATCCGCGCCGACGGGCTCGGGAAGTGGACGTTTGACGTGGCCGGAGCGAACGTCATGCAGCTGGTTGCCGAGGGCGTGCCGGAACGTCAGATCCACGTCGCGGGGGTGGGCACCGGTCCGGGCACGCCCTTTTTCAGCCACCGGGCGGAGAACCCGTGCGGACGGTTCGCCGCGGTGGCCCGCCTGCGCGGGAAGGACGTTCTGTGATCGGGCCACCGCGGCGTGGCGAGAGTTTTCGCTATGTGGGCTACGACATCGACCCGTCGCATGACCGGCTCGTGTGCCGCTACCGCCTGGACGGGCGGGAGTTCCGCGAGGACGTGACGTTCCCCGGCGGCGGGGCATGGAGCGAGCCCGCGGTGGCCGAAGCGGCCCGCCTGGTGTTCCTGCTGACGGCGGTCTCCTACTACAAGACGGCGGCCCCGCCGGTCGTCGACCTCGGTGATACCGCGGTCACCGGCCTCGAGCGTGCCTTCCTGCGAGAGTTCTATCTCGACGGCCTGGGGGAGTTCGCACACCGTAACAATCTTGATCTTTCCGGGCTGCAGATCATCGGCCCGGCGCTGGCGCGCGAAACGCCGGTGGCTGTCAGCCCCGACGAGGGCCGGCCGCTGGTGCCGTTCGGCGGCGGGGTGGACTCCATCGTCACCGCGGAGCTGCTGCGCCCCCGGGCCAAGGACCCGGCGCTGTTTGTCGTCAACCATCCCGGTGACCGCTTCGAGGCCATCGAACGGGCCGCCGCTGCCACCGGCCTGCCGGTCCTCCGGGCGGAGCGGCTCATCGACACCCAGGTGCTGCGCTCGGCGGAACTCGGTTTCCTCAACGGGCATGTCCCGGTCACGGGAATTCTTTCGGTGATCGCCGTGATGGCCGCCGCGCTGGACGGGCGGGACGCGGTGGTGATGTCCAACGAGTGGTCGGCCTCCGCGGGCACCATCACGGTCGACGGCCGCTCCATCAACCACCAGTACTCCAAGGGCGAGGCGTTCGAGACCGCCCTGCGGTCGGTCCTCGTCGAGGCTCTCGGCGGCAGGCCGGAGTACTTCTCCCTGCTACGCCCGTTCACGGAGTTGTGGATCGCCCGGCGGTTCGCCGCGCTGCCCCAGTACTTCGACCACTTCCGCAGCTGTAACCGCGCTTTCCACATCGATCCCGCTCAGCGGCTGGACCGCTGGTGCGGCCAGTGTGACAAGTGCTGTTTCATCGATCTGATCCTTTCCCCCTTCCTGGACGAGCCGACGCTGCGGCAGGTCTTCGGCGGGCGTGAACCACTGGCTGACGTGGCGTTGCTGGGTCGTTTCCGTGCGCTGCTGGGCCTGTCCGCGGACAGCAAGCCCTGGGAATGCGTCGGCGACGTCACCGAGTGCCGGGTGGCTACCCTGCTCGCCGCCGGGCGCCGTGACCGGGCCGCCTCGCCCGTGCTCGCCGCGCTTGGCCCGCTACCGGGAGAGCCCACGCCCGAGGAGCTGCTCGTCCCGCATGGCCGACACTTCGTCCCGGACCGGTATGCGCCCGACGATCTCCTGGTCTGACCTGCGTGGCCGCGCGGTCGGTCTGTACGGGATCGGCCGTGAGGGCGAGGCCAACCTGCGGGCCTGCCGGGCGCGGGGGATCGAGCCGGTGCTCGTTGACGACGCCCCCGCCCGGACGGACATCGAGGGCAGGCCACTGTTGGTGACCGCGCTGGGTGGCTTCGATGCCCTCACTCATTGTGATGTCGTTGTCAAGGCTCCTGGAATTTCGCGGTACGGCGAGACCGTGCGAAAGCTCGAGCGGCTCGGGGTGCCGGTGGTCGGTGGAGTGGGGCTGTGGCTCGCCGAGGCGGACCGGTCGAAAGTGGTCTGCGTGACGGGAACCAAGGGCAAGAGCACGACGTCCGCGGTTGCCGGGCACCTGCTGACCCGACTCGGTTACCGGTGCCTGGTCGCAGGCAACATCGGGATGCCACCGCATGATCCGTTCGCGGGCGACGGGTACGACTTCTGGATCATTGAGGTGTCCAGCTACCAGGCGACCGACCTGGCGTGCTCCCCGCCGGTGGTCGCTGTCACCTCGCTGCATCCCGACCACCTGCCATGGCACGGTGATGATCCGGAGAACTACTTTCGGGACAAACTGTCCGCCTGCTCCCAGCCCGGTGCCGACCTCACCATCGCCAACGGTGACAGCGACCTGATCCGCGCCCACCGGCAGCTGCTCGGGCCCAGGGTGCGGTGGGTGTGTGCGGACGCCGCGGCGGACGGCGACTGGCTGCGGCAGCTGGGGCTGCTCGGTCTCCACAACCGGCGTAACGCCCTGATCGCCGGCGCCTGTCTGCGGGCACTTGGCGTACCCGAGGCGGACGACGGCGACAAGCTGCGTACCGCGGCGGAGGGGTTCCGCGGGCTGGACAGCCGGCTCCAGGTGATCGGAGAAGTGGACGGGGTCTGTTTCGTCGATGACAGCCTGTCCACCAACGTCCTGCCGACACTCGCCGCTGTCGAGGCCTTCGGTGACCGCAGGATCGCCGCGGTCGTGGGCGGCCAGAGCCGGGGTATCGACTACCGGCCGCTGGCCGTTGGTCTACGCACCCGCACCTTGGACACACTTGTCCTCACCGTGCCGGACAACGGCCCCGACATCCGCCGGCAGGTCACCGAGGCTGGTGCCGGCCCGCATGTCACGATCGTGGACGCGCCTGACCTCACCGCCGCCGTGCTTGAGGGCTACCGGTGGGCCAGGCCCGATGGCATCGTTCTGTTGTCACCCGCGGCGCCGAGCTTCGGGCGTTTCCGTGACTACCGCGAGCGTGGCGCTGCCTTCGCGCTCGCCATGCGGGCCTGCGCCGCCTCCGCGCGACAGTAGCTGCCGCCACCGCACGACAGTCGGTTGAGAGCGCTCATCCGCACAGAACGTGTGTACTGGTCACGGAGCATCCGGCGGTACCAGGACGTTCGGGTTGAGGATGCCCGCGGGGTCGAAGGCTTTTTTGATCCGCCGGAACACGGCGATCTCGACCGGTGAACGGTTGAGCGGCAGCCAGCGGTGTTTGGCTGTGCCGATCCCGTGCTCGGTGCTGATGCTGCCACCGTTCGCGGCGACGAGCCGGAACACACTGTCCTCCACCCACTCGCCGGCGGTACCCGCGCCGGTGACGTTCACGTGCACACTGCCCTCGGCGACATGCCCGAACAGCCAGGCTCTCGCCCGCGGCGCGATACTCCTGACGGTGTCGGGCACGGCCTCGACGAACGCGGGCAGGCCGGCGAGCGGCAGGGTGACATCCATTTTCACCGGTGTCCCGTGCGTACTGATCGATTCGGTGTGCCGTTCCCGGTAGGCCCACAGGGCCTCGCAGCCGCGTTGGTCGCCCGCGAGCGAGGCGTCGGTGACGCCGGCCAGACCGGCGACGGCCTCCGCCAGCGTGTTCAGCGGTGTCTCGCCGTCGGCCGCGTCCCCACTGACCTCGACGAGGAGGTAGGCCGCGTGCGTTCCGCGCAGCGGCCGGGACAGGCCGCATGCCTCCGTTACGAGATCCAGGCCCGCGGCGAGCATGAGTTCGGCCGCGGCGAGTCCGGGCAGGCTGTTTCGCAGCAGGGACGCCGCCGCGACCGCGTCCGGTACGGACGCAAGGCCGAGCAGACCCACCGCCCGCGCACGGGCGGCCGGCACCAGCCGGACCCGTGCCGCGGTGATCACACCGAGCGTGCCCTCGCTACCAGCAAGCAGTGAGGGCAGATGGTAGCCGGTATTGTCCCTGGCGAGGCCGGCGAGGTGGGAGACCACACTGCCGTCGCCGAGGACCGCCTCCACGCCGAGCAGCTGCGCCCTGGTGTCCCCGTACCGGAGTACCCGCAGGCCACCGGCGTTCGTGGCCACGGTGCCGCCGATCGTGGCCGTGTCCCGGCTCGCGAGATCGACGCCGTAGGCCAGCCCCGCCGCGGACGCCGCGGCGCGCAGCACGCTGATCGGTACGCCGGCACCGACGGTGGCCTGGCCGGCGGCAGTATCGATCAACGGGGGGTCCGCGAGGCCGCGCAGGCTGAGCACGATCTCCCCGCGGGTCGGCACGCCGCCGCCGACAAGCCCGGTGTTGCCGCCCTGGGGCACCAGCGGTATCTCGTGCTCCGCGCACACCTGGACGATGGCCGCCACCTGCGCGGTGTCCACCGGACGCAGCACCGCCACCGTCCGCCCGACGAATCGGCCGGTCCAATCCCGGACGTACCCGGCCATGATTTCTGGATCCGTCAGCACCCGGGCGTCGCCGACCGTGTTTCGCAGCGTCTGGACCAGCTGGTTTCGTGACATGGTTCAGTGTCGTCTCAGAGTCGTGACCCCCGATCGGTGTTGTCGGTGGCGTTGACCGGACCGAGGGGAGCGGTTGTAACGATAGTGGCCGATCACATACACTATGTCAGGATTTGACCCCGTCGGGTTGTATATGCCGGCCGGAGGCCGCGGGCGGGCTGATGTGTGCTCGACACACCCATGATGGTCGGTGTCGAACAGGCTGGCGGCATGGACTATTCGATGGGGGACCATAACCGCGTTCACCCAGAAGAACCGCGTGACTCCGGCGGTGCTCTCGGTGGGCGTGTTGCATGTGTGTTCCTTGACGAGCAGGGGAGCGGGACGTGGTGACCGGGGGCGACGAGCCCACGCTCGGTATGCCTGAGCGGGGCGGGCCGGCTGTCGACGGCACCCGGGTCCCCGTGCTTGCGCGGCCGCTGGCCTCCTACTACCTGCTGCTCTCCTCGGCTGGCCTGCTGTTGCTGCTCGGGCTGGTCATGGTGCTGTCGGCATCCAGCGTGCGGTCGTTCGACGAGCTGGGCTCGTCCTACGCGGTGTTCGCCCGGCAGGCGACCTGGGTGGGCATCGGCCTGCCACTGCTGGTGCTGGCCAGCCGGCTGCCCGTGCGGGTCTTCCGGGTACTGGCGTACCCGGTCATGATTGTCTCGTTGGTACTGCTGACGGTCGTGCTGACCCCGCAGTTCGGGAAGTCGATCAACGGTGCGCAGCGATGGATCGAGTTGGGCTCGTACACCCTGCAGCCCAGCGAGATCGCCAAGCTCGGCCTTGTGCTCTGGGGCGCGGATCTGCTGGTGCGTAAACGCAAGCTGCTGGGCGACTGGAAGCACCTGCTGGTCCCGCTTGTGCCCGGGGCGTTGCTGATCTGCGTCCTGATTATGCTTGAGCCCGACATGGGGACCACGATCGTGGTTTTGTTGATCATGCTCATGCTGTTGTGGGTGGTCGGGACGCCGCTGCGGGTCTTTGTCTCCATCAGCGGTGTGATCTTGTTGGCTGGCACCGTCCTGGCCATCCGGGAGCCGTACCGGTTCGAGCGGCTGCTGTCCTATCGCGACCCGTTCGCCGATGCCCATGACACCGGTTTCCAGGCGGTCCAGGGCTTGTACGCGCTGGCGTCGGGAGGGTGGTGGGGTGAGGGGCTCGGCGCGTCCCGGGAGAAGTGGCCGGGGCTGTTGCCCAACGCCCACACCGACTTCATCCTCGCGATCATCGGTGAGGAGCTGGGCCTGCTCGGCACATTGGTCGTCGTCATCCTGTTCGCCGTTCTCGGGTTCGCCGGCATCCGGGTCGCCCACCGCAGCGCTGACCCGTTCGTCCAGCTCGCCGCGGCATCCGCCACCGGCTGGCTGCTTGGCCAATCCATGATTAACATGGGCGCTGTGGTGGGCCTGCTCCCGATCACGGGAATCCCGCTTCCGCTGGTCTCGTTCGGGGGCTCCGCGCTGGTTCCCACGATGCTCACGGTCGGGATGCTGCTGTCGTTCGCCCGGCACGAGCCCGCGGCGACCGCGATGCTCAGTGCCAGGGCGGCAGCCCGGCGCGAGGCGCGGGAGGCAGGTGAGCCGGCGGCGGGCGGCGGGCGTCGTTTCCGGGCCCGCGCGCGGGTGGCCCGGGGCAGCCGCGGCGACAGCGGTGATGATGACGTTGCCGAGAGGATCTCCGCGGCCGCGCACCGTTGACCCGATGCCGAGACGGCCGCCCGCCGCGGGTGACAGATGA
The DNA here is from genome assembly GCF_917627355.1 of Protofrankia sp. Cj3. Classification (NCBI taxonomy): domain Bacteria; kingdom Bacillati; phylum Actinomycetota; class Actinomycetes; order Frankiales; family Frankiaceae; genus Protofrankia; species Protofrankia sp. Cj3. The sequence continues at coordinate 12,700 of NZ_CAKJTR010000114.1, forward strand.
TCGACAATCATGACGCCGGCCGCGCCGCACGAAGGCCGGGCCGTTGTCACGGCTGGCCGTCCCCAGGATAGTTTTCCCCGAATGGCGTCCCGGCCGAGGGGTGGAGGATGGGATGAGCGACAGCGAGTCGGTCGAGGCGATCCTGCCGGGGCCGGTTCCGCTCGCCCGGCGGATGGGTGAGATCGGGACGTGGGTGATGCGTGACCCGCTGCGGCTCGGCGAGGTCCGTGACGTCATCTCGCTCGCTGGTGGGCTGCCGGCCGGGGAGACGCTGCCCGCGGCGGAGATCGGTGCGGCCGTGCACCAGGTGGCGACCTCGAAGGCAGCGACGGCCGCGTTGCAGTACTCGGCGGCTGAGGGCCTTCCCGCGCTGCGCGCCTGGATCGCGGACCGGGCGTCGGTGGACCGTGGGCGCCCGGTCGACCCGAGCCAGGTCGTGGTGACCGCCGGTGGGCTGCAGGGCCTGGACATCATCGCGCGTGCCCTGCTCGACCCCGGGGATCTTGTAGCCATTGACGAGCCCGTCTTCCCGGGTTCCCTGCACTGCCTGGAGATGTACCAGCCGGAGTTCCTGGCGATCCCGGTTGACGACGACGGCCTGGATGTCGGCGCGCTCGCCGAACGGCTGGCCGGCGGCCAGCGTCCCAAACTCGTCTACACGGTCGCGACCTTCCATAATCCGACCGGGGCCACGCTCACCGATGCCCGGCGGCGGCAACTCGCGGAGCTGGCCGAGCGGTACGGGTTCCTGGTGGCCGAGGACGAGCCGTACCCGGCACTGCGCTTCCGGGGAGATCCCGTGCCACCGGTTGCCACCTATGGTGATCGAGTCATCACGATCGGATCCTTTTCCAAGACGCTCGGACCGGGGCTGCGGGTCGGCTGGGTGCTGGTGCCGCCCGCGCTCGTGGACGCGGTAGGCCGCGCGAAGCTCTGGTCGGACCTGCATACCTCCACGCTGACGCAGTACGCCCTGCTTGAGCTCTTCGGCCGGGAGGGCTGGTACGACGCGCACCTGGCGACCCTGCCGGCCATCTACGGACGGCGGTGCGCGGCTCTGCGTGCCGCCATCAGCGAGCATCTGGCGGGGATTGTCGAGGTCAACGATCCCGCTGGCGGGCTGTTCGTCTGGGGGCGGGTCGTCGCGCCCGGCCTGTCCGCGGACGACCTGCTCGACGCCGCGGTCCGCCGCGGGGTGACCTACGTGTCCGGTCCGCAGTTCGCTGTGCACAATCCCGACTCCACGACGATGCGGATGTCATTCGCGGGCAGCTCCCCGGAACGTCTTGAGCTCGCCGCCCGCCGGCTGTCCGACGCCGCGGCCGCGGCCCTCGAGTCGCGGGCCTGACGTCCTGACGTCCTGACGCGGGGAGGGCCGGCCGCGGTTGTGCTGTTCCTCTGTGCTGTTCCTCTGTGCTGTTCCTCGCGTCACCGGTGCGCCCGGCCGCGCGAGGCAGCGGCCGTCGCCGCCGCTGGTGGGACCCGGAGAGCGATCCGTCGCTGAGGTGTGTCATCGTCGTGGACGATGCTGAGGAGTGTGGTGCTCGCCGGCGGTGGCACGGCGGGCCATGTCGAACCTGCGCTGGCGGTCGCGGACGCCCTGCGGGCCGCTGACCCCCGGATGCGCCTGACCCTCCTGGGGACGGAGTCCGGGCTGGAGGCAAGGCTCGTGCCGGCCCGCGGGTACGAGCTGGTGACTATCCCGAAGGTGCCGCTGCCCCGTAAACCCACGCCGTCCCTGCTCACCGTGCCCGGCAGGCTCGCCGGGGCGGTCAGCCAGGCGTCGGCGGCGCTGCTGCGGGTGCGCGCGAGCGTGGTTGTGGGCTTCGGCGGGTACGTGTCCGTCCCGGCCTACCTCGCCGCGCGCCGGGCAGGCATCCCGATCGTCGTGCACGAGGCCAACCCGGTGCCGGGGGTGGCGAACCGCATCGGTGCCCGGTTCACGTCTTTTGTGGCGGTGTCCTACCCGGGCACTCCGTTGCGCGGCGGTCGGCTCACCGGTATCCCGCTGCGTCCGGAGATTCTGAGTCTGGACCGGTCGCCGACGGCCGCTCGGGCCGCCCGGATCAGCTACGGCCTGCACCCGGGTCACCCGACGCTGCTGGTTTTCGGTGGTTCGCAGGGGGCTCGGCGGCTCAACGACGTGATCAGTGCGACGGCCAGGGAGATCACTGCGAGCGGGGTCCAGGTCCTGCACGCGGCCGGGCCCAAGAACGTCGACACGGTGCTCGCGGCGCTGCCCCCGGACCTGCCTGTGCCCTATGTGGTGCGGCCGTATCTCGATCACATGGCATCCGCGTACGCGGCGGCGGACCTGGCCCTGTGCCGGTCCGGCGCGATGACCTGCGCGGAGCTGGCCGCGGTCGGCCTGCCCGCTGTCTACGTTCCGCTTCCGCACGGTAATGGTGAACAGCGGCGTAATGCCCTGGCGACGGTGGAGGCCGGCGGCGGTCTGCTGGTCGACGATGCCGGGCTCTCCCCGGAGTGGGTGCGCGCGGAGCTGCTGGGCCTGCTTACCTCGGCCGAGCGGCTGGCGAAGATGGCGGCGGCCTGCGCCGGTTGCGGGCATCCTGGTGCCGTGGACGCGATCGTGTCGATGATCAGGGATGCCGCGGCCTCCCGCCGGCGGCAACCGGCACGCCACGCTGCCCGCTGAACCTCGGTCCGAGGCGATGGATGGGGCAAGATGTCAGCTGTGACAGCTCGGGCGCTACCGGACAACTTCGACCGCGTGCACCTCGTCGGGATCGGTGGCGCCGGTATGAGCGGCCTCGCGCGCCTGCTGCTGCGGCGCGGCGCGTTTGTGTCCGGAAGCGATGCCCGCGACACCCGTCACCTGGCCGCGCTACGGGCGCTCGGGGCGGAGGTGATGATCGGTCATGATCCAGAGCATGTCGGCGACATCCATACATTGATCTTTTCCCAGGCCATTCCGGCTGGAAATCCGGAGGTCGAGGAGGCGAGAAGGCGCGGCCTGCGCGTCGTCTCACGGGCCGCCGCGCTGGCCGCGCTGATGCGGGGATTCCAGGGGCTCGCGGTCGCCGGTACCCACGGGAAGACGACGACCACGCTGATGGCCACCGTCGCCATGCAGGCATGTGGAGCCGACCCGTCATTCGTCACCGGTAGTGATATCAACGAGGCTGGCTCCAACGCGCATGCCGGTTCGGGTGAGATCTTCATCGCCGAAGCCGACGAGAGCGACGGCGGATTCCTCCTCCTCGAGCCGTTCGCGGCGGTCGTCACCAACGTTGAGGCCGATCATCTTGACTACTACCGTCAGCGTGCGGACGTCGACACGGCCTTCGCGCGGTTCGTCAGCGGCGTCGACCCGGCCGGCTTTGTGGTGGCCTGCCTGGACGACCCCGGCGCGGCCAGGCTCATCACCGCGCTGCGGGACAGCGAAGGCCCGAAGGTGCCACGGGTCACCACCTATGGCGAGTCGGTGGACGCCCACGTCCGGGTGGAGCTCGCGATGGTCTCGCCGACCGGTTCCACCTGTGAGGTGGTCGTGCGGGGCCGGCGGCTGGGCGAGCTGACCCTGCGGGTACCCGGGCGGCACAACCTGCTGAACGCCGCGGGCGCGCTGGCCGCCGGGCTGGAGCTCGGCCTGCCCGCGACTGGTCTGCTGGCGGGGCTGGCGGGGTTCGCCGGTGTCCGCCGCCGGTTTGAGGCCAAGGGCACCGTCGAGGGCATCCGGGTGATTGACGACTACGCCAACCATCCCACCAAGCTCATGGCTGTGTTGCGGACCGCCCGTGACGTTGCCGGCGGCGGCGGTGTCGTCGTCGCGTTCCAGCCGCACCTGTACAGCCGGACGGCGGCCTTCGCGGCCGAGTTCGGCGCCGCGTTGGGTCTTGCGGACGCTGTTGTGATCATGGATGTCTTCGGCGCGGGGGAGCGGGAGATCCCCGGGGCCGGTGGCGCGGCGATCGCCGCCCGCGTGCCGCTTCCCGCCGACCGGGTCGTCTACGAGCCATCCTGGTCGGCCGCGGCGGGCCGGGTCGCGGCGTTCGCGCGTCCGGGCGATCTGGTGCTCACGGTCGGCGCGGGTGACGTGACCCTGCTGGGCGGGGAGATCCTGCGCGTCCTCGCCGAACGCGC
>NZ_CAKJTR010000115.1:0-6157 GCF_917627355.1 Protofrankia sp. Cj3
AGGCCAGGGCATCCTTGACCCGACGGCGTTGACCACTGTCGATGCCGTCGTCCACCTTGCCGGCGCCGGGGTCGGGGATCATCGTTGGACCAGCGGCTACAAGAACAAGATCCTCAACAGTCGAGTAGCCGGCACGACGCTGCTCGCGGCTGCTCTCGCCGATCTGGACGAGCGTCCGCGGGTGCTGCTGTCGGCCAGCGCGGTCGGCTGGTACGGCGACACCGGGGAGCGTGAGGTCGACGAGTCCGCACGCCCCGGGACCGGCTTCCTCGCCGAGGTCACGGCCGCGTGGGAAGCCTCCACCGCGGTCGCCGAACATGCCGGGGTGCGTGTGTGCCATCTGCGTTCAGGTGTTGTGTTGTCCACCCGCGGCGGAGCACTCGCCAGACAGCTCCCGCTCTTTCGGCTCGCTCTCGGCGGCCGGCTCGGATCGGGCCGCCAATGGCTGAGCTGGATCACGCTCGCCGACGAGATCGCGGCGATCCGTTTTCTGCTCACCGCCGACGCCGTTCACGGCCCGGTGAACCTGACCAGCCCCGAGCCGGTCACCAACGCGGCCTTCACCCGCGCGCTCGGCGCGGCGCTGCGCCGCCCGGCGATCATGCCGGTACCCGCGGCGGCGTTGCGAGTCGCGCTGGGCGACTTCGCCGACGAGGGTGTGCTCGTCTCCCAGCGGGTCAGACCGCGGGTGCTCACCGAAGCCGGCTTCACCTTCTCCCACCCCGCCATCGACGCCGCCCTGGCGGCTGCCATCACCCGCGCGGACGGTGACTGACACCGCTGAGCGATCGGCAGCACGATCAACGGCATTCAGCCGACGGTGTCGACCTTGGCGATCCGCCAGCCCTGCTCGGCCCTGACCATGGCGATGTCCCACTGTTGCCGGTCATGCCCAGGCTGACTGGCGAGGACCTTTCCCGAGGCGTCCACATAACTGTACGGAGGGAGCCGATCGGTGACTCGTAGTACGGACTTCTCGCTTCCAGCCTCCCTGACAGCAAGATCAATAATCTCCTGATGTAAGCCGACCGCATGGCCACCGCGCGCGACCATCTGCCGCATCAGCACCACATCCCGGGCATAGGCGGTGCTACCGGCGGCGTCCACATCGGTCAGACCTGCCTCGTTCGCCTGTTCGAACGCCCGGCTGCGGGCAACGTCCAAGCCCGCCAGGACATCCCGCCAGCCCTGCTCGGACGGCAAGCCCGTGGCGGGAGCCGCATCGAGTTGACGCGCCTGCCGCGGAGCGGACCGGACGGCGACCAGCAGGCCACCGACCGCCAGCGCCGCGATCACGGTGACCACAGCCACGATGACCAGGATGCGCCGCTGGCCGGAGAACCCGGCGCGCGGTTCGCCATGCGCGGCGACAGTACGCACAAGGGCCGCGCGAGAGCTCGACCCGCGAGAGCTCGACCCGCGAGAGCTGGAGGCACGTGAACCGCCAGCGGTGCCGGCCGCCTGGGCGCGCGGCGACCGGGCCGATCGTGGCATCGTGTGGGCGGGCGGCTTTGTCCGCAGGCCGCGGCTGGCGGGTTCAAGCTGGGCATCGTCGGCTCCGGTCGGCTGCGGGGGCAGCGGCAGCGGCAGCGGAGTGACCGCGTCGCTGACGAAGCGAACCGGCGCCGGATTGCAGCTGTGCGCCAAGGCCGCGACCAGCTCCTCCGCCGTGGGCCTGCGGACGGGATCATCAACCAGGGCCGGCGCGACCGCCACCGCAACGGCCGCCGCGTCCGGACCGGTCGCCTGCGGCATCGTCGCGAGCAGCAGACTCGCGAGATCGCTGACGTCCGCTGCCGGTGTCGTGACCACACCTGCCAGGCCCGCGACGCCGACACCGGCGAGCACCGGCCGGCCGTTCGGCTCCAACAGGACATCATCAAGATCAAGTTGCCCGTGGGTGAACCCGGCGGCATGCGCCGCGGCCAGCGCCTGAGCCAGTGGTAACCCCACCGTGACCACCTCGCCGGGGTCGAGGCGTTCCCGCGTCCCCAACAGCTGGCCCAGACTGATCGCCCCGGTAACGGGCTCGGCGATCACCGCGAGGCCCTCAGCCGTGGCGATCACATCGATAAGCGGGAGGAGGTGCGGATGCGAAAGCCCGACCAGGGCTCGCGCCGCCCGCATCGCGGCATCCCTCGCCACGGCGTCCGGTGGCAGCCGCACCCGGCGGACCACGCACTCGGCTCCCGTGGCCACCATGCGGCCGGCCCAGACCTCGCCGGCACCACCGTCTCGCACACGGGCCCGCAATACCACCCCGGGAATGACCGGACCAGCCGGAATCCCGCGCCGTCCGCGAGAACCCATGGAATCGTCCACTGCTGCCACAAGCCGTGACGGTAGGCCGAAAAAGCAATTCTGTGCAGCCGTCTCCATAAACCTGTGGATAACTCGTGTGAACGCCTGGCCCGACGATAGGCTCCCACCGGGCACACCGCTTCGCGCCGCCGCGTGCGGCGAGCGCCGGCCAACGGATGCGACCGGGACGGGGGCTACACCATGAACATTCTCGCGACCAGCGCCGGCTTCGCGCCGGACGGGCGGTGGGGCATCCGGGTCGGCCCGGTCATCCGCCACGCGCTGCACCTGGCCCAGAGCCCGGCACGTCCCAAGCTCTGCCTGCTGGCGACGGCCAGCGGTGACGACCCGGCGAGCTACGCGCGCTACTACGCGGCACTCGCACGTGATCTGCCGGACGTGCGCGTGTCCCATCTCGCCCTGTTCCCCATGCCGAACGTGGCCGACGTACGCGCGCACCTGCTGGATCAGGATGTGATCTGGGTGGGCGGTGGCAGCGTCGCGAACCTGCTCGCGGTGTGGCGGGTCCACGGCCTCGATTCGATCATGAAAGAAGCGTGGCAGGCCGGGGTTGTCCTGGCCGGCGTGTCCGCGGGGTCGCTGTGTTGGCATGCCGGCGGTACCACCGACTCGTTCGGGCCGGACCTGCGGCCAGTCACTGATGGGCTCGCTCTGCTGCCGTTCAGCAACACGCCGCACTACGACTCCGAAGCCGGCCGGCGGCCGTTGTACCGCGGGCTGGTCGCCGCGGGCATCCTGCCGCCCGGTTGGGCCACCGATGACGGCGTCGGCCTGCACTTTCGCGGCACCGAGCTGGTGGAGGCGGTCGCCGACCGGGCCGACGCGTACGCCTGGCGGGTCGAGCGGGACTCGGCCGTGGAGGCAGGCGCCCGGGAGACGCAGGTGGTCCCCCGGCGCCTGCCAGATGTGTGACCCAGACGGCGTCTTCCTGTCCGCGCTGGGACAGCACCACAGGTCAGCGTAGCCTCGTGTGCATGGAGGTCATGCGGCTGGGCCTGGTTCCCTACGACGATGCCTGGCGGCTCCAGCGTTCGCTGGCCGACCGGCGGATCGCTGACCAGACAGGCGACACGTTGATCCTCCTGGAACACCCCGCCGTCTACACGGCTGGTCGCCGTACCCAGCCATGGGAACGCCCGGTTGACGGCACCGCGGTGGTGGACGTCGACCGAGGCGGAAAGATCACCTGGCACGGCCCCGGCCAGCTCGTGGGTTATCCGGTCGTGCGCCTGCCAACGCCGCTGGATGTGGTGGCCTACGTCCGCGCGCTGGAGAACGGGCTGATCGCAGCCTGTGCCGACCTCGGCCTCCCGACCGCGCGGGTGACCGGACGCAGCGGCGTATGGACCACCGACGGCGCACGCAAGCTCGCGGCGATCGGTGTACGGGTGCGTTCCCGCGTCGCCTATCACGGCTTCGCGCTCAACTGCTGCCCGGACCTGGCCGCCTTCAGCCGGATCATCCCGTGCGGGATCGCCGACGCCGCGGTGACCAGCCTCAGCCAGGAGCTCGCCCGGACCGTGACGGTCGCCGAGGCCCTGCCCATCGTGACGGACCGCCTGGTCAACGTGCTGACAGCCTTCACGGCGCCCGGCCCGGCCGGCGGCCAGGCGGTGGCCTCAACGCTGTCGTCAGCCCTGCCACCACCGGACCGGGCGACCGAGACGGTACGCGAGCCGGAGATGGCAGGGTGACCGCGGTCACGCCGGACGGCAGAAAGCTGCTGCGGCTGGAGCTACGCAACGCGGCAACGCCGATCGAGCGCAAACCGCCCTGGATCCGCACCCGGCTGCGGACCGGCCCGCGGTACTCCGGCATCCTGGATCTCGTCCACGACAAGGGCCTGCACACGGTGTGCGAGCAGGCCGGCTGCCCGAACATCTACGAGTGCTGGGAGGACCAGGAGGCGACCTTTCTCATCGGTGGGGAAGTGTGCACCAGGCGTTGTGATTTCTGCCAGATCGATTCGGGACGACCGGGCGCGTTCGACGCCGACGAGCCCCGTCGGGTCGCCGAATCGGTCCGCGTCATGGGCCTGCGCTACGCGACCGTGACCGGAGTCGCACGCGATGACCTGCCCGACGGTGGGGCGTGGCTGTACGCGCAGACGGTCCGGGAGATCCATACGCTGTGCGGCGCCGTCGGTGTTGAACTGCTCATCCCTGACTTCCACGCCCGTGCCGAGCAGCTCGCCGAGGTGTTCGGCGCGGCTCCCGAGGTGCTCGCCCACAACATCGAGACGGTACCGCGGGTGTTCCGCCGGATCCGGCCGGGATTCCGCTATGACCGGTCGCTGGAGGTTCTCCGCGCCGCCCGCGCGGCCGGTCTGGTGACCAAGTCCAACCTGATCCTCGGCCTCGGGGAAGAGCCAGCGGAGATCCTCGCGACCATGGCCGACCTGCTGGATGCCGGCTGTGAGCTGCTGACGATCACGCAGTACCTGCGGCCCAGCCCACGGCATCACCCGGTGCGGCGCTGGGTAGACCCCACGGAGTTCACCGAGCTGCGGGCGGAGGCGGAGCGGATGGGGTTCGCGGGGGTGCTGTCAGGTCCGCTGGTCCGGTCCTCCTACCGCGCGGGCCGGATGTACCAGCAAGCGATCGAGCAACGCGCCAGCACCGGAGGCGAAGCGACCAGGCGACACAATAATTACGCAGAGTAGCCACCGGAGTGGTGCACCCGCCCCAAGGGAACTAGGCTCACCGGAAGGTCACTCGTCCGCCACCCGTGGATGACGATCGAGATCATGACTGAACAATGCCTACGACCGGTCCGGGAGGTCCGTGTGGTCGTGCTGAGGTCACTCCTGACCGCTGTTGAGGAACTCACCCTGCTGCTGCTGCCGCACGGCGGCCAGCGGACCGCGCGCCGCAACGCGTGGCGCGCCGCCGCCGAGATCTCGTTGCCGGTGGGCCGCATACCACCACAGATCGGCGGACGGATCGTGTTCGCCACCGAGCGCTGAACAATCGATCACCAAAGAGGCGATCATTTTATACTGAAGAGCACGGTACGGGTATCCGTCCCGCCGGGTCGTAGGCTCGCGGTCATGGCGCGTAAGAACAGCTCCGGCAATGACTCGCCGAGCACTGGTACGACAAAGGCCCGAGTGACGGCCTCGGGACGCAAGCAACAGCTGGACGCCACGGGGGGCAAGGCCCGACCCGGCCGCCTCGCGCAGGTCAGGACGGTGTACCGGCTCACTCGGGAACGCGATCCGCGCGCGCTCTGGTGGTCACTGGTTGGCCTCGTCCTCCCTGTCGCCATCGGGGTGCTGCTCAGTGTGCTGGTCGGGCGGCTGTGGATATGGCTGCCCATCGGGATCATGCTGGGTCTTGTCAGCGCCATGAACATCTTCAGTCGGCGCGTGCAGCGGACCGCTTACGCCGAGATGGAGGGGCAGCCCGGCGCGGCCGCCGGAATCGTCGAGCGCATGCGCGGCGACTGGCGGCTCACGCCCGCGGTCGCGGTCAACCGTCACCAGGACGTGGTGCATCGCGTGGTGTGCCGAGCCGGCGTCGTGGTGATCGCCGAAGGCCGCGGCCGCGGTCAGCGTGAGCTACTCGGCAACGAGGTGCGGCGGATCCGCAAGGTGATCGGCGAAACACCTGTCCACGACATCGTCATCGGCACCGGGCCCGGCGAGGTGCCCCTGCCCAAGCTGCAGGGAACCCTCATGCGGCTGCCCCGCACCCTACGGCGCGGCGAGGTTGATCCCGTCGAACGGCGGTTGCGGGCGGTGACCGCGCCTTCCCTGCCCATCCCGAAGGGGCCGATCCCCCGCAACATCCCCCGCGGGGGGAAGATGCGCTGACCTCGTGCCCCGCAACGGGCG
>NZ_CAKJTR010000115.1:6836-16660 GCF_917627355.1 Protofrankia sp. Cj3
GCCCTACCCACGACCCGCGTCGCGGACGACCACGGTGCCAGCGGCGCGGTCGTGGGTGGCACGCAGGTCGCGGTCCCAGATGAAGGCCGGGACAAGCAGACCGAGAAGCACCGTACGAACAGCCACCCAGCGCCACCCCGCCCGGCCATGGTCACGCACCCGGATGACACCGATGCCCGCCAGCCGCATCCCGATGGTCTGTCCGTTCGCCGCGATCAGGACGAACTCCTCCAGCAGGAACGCAAGGTAGACGGCGAGCCCGCGGGCATCGACCGAGTAGCGGACCCCGAAGAGCACCGGGACACCCACCAGCAGGTTGGCCACGATGGCGTCCACCGTGAACGCGGCCAGCCGGTGGCCGAAACCGGCTACCGCGCCAGAACCTTCGGCCGGTAGGCCGAGCCGTACGCCGGGAGGTGAGTCCCGGGGCAGTTGCGGACCTTCCAGCCAGTTCCCGAGCGCGCGTCCCACCGCGCAAGCGTATGCCTCACGGGCCATCCCGGAGAAACGATCACCGTGAGCAATACATTAGCCACACGTTACCGACGGGAAACTTCTTCGTCATATCAGCGGAACTGCATCAGGTTACGGTCCGCATCAGGGCATCGCGTATCCTTCCATCCACACAGCCATGAAGCTTCCTTGGAGGGTGGATGTTCATAAAGGCCGAAGATGTGCTTCGCTACATCGCGGACGAGAGCGTTGAGTTCGTCGACGTCCGCTTCTGCGACCTTCCCGGAATTATGCAGCACTTCACGATCCCGACCGAGGTCTTCGCCGAGTCGGTGTTCACCGATGGGCTGATGTTCGACGGGTCGTCGATACGTGGCTTCCAGGCGATCCACGAATCGGACATGTTGCTCCTACCGGACCCGAGCACAGCCTTCGTCGATCCTTTCCGTGAGCACAAGACGCTCGCGATGACCTTCTTCATCCACGACCCGATCACAAAGGAGGAGTACTCCCGCGACCCACGCAACACGGCGAAAAAAGCCGAAGCCTACCTGCGGGGCACGGGTTTTGCGGACACCGCCTACTTCGGCCCGGAGGCCGAGTTCTACATCTTCGACGACGTTCGCTATGACTACAGCCCGTACGGTTCCATGCACGCTGTCGACTCCATCGAAGCAGCCTGGAACACGGCCCGTAAGGAGGACGGCGGGAACCTCGGCTACAAGCCCCGGTTCAAGGGCGGCTACTTCCCCGTACCCCCGACCGACCACTTCACCGATCTGCGCTCGGAGATGACAAGGGCGCTGTTCCGGGCCGGCATCACCGTCGAGATGCAGCACCACGAGGTGGGGACCGCGGGGCAGGCGGAAATCGACATCCGGTACAGCACGCTCCTGCGGACCGCCGACAACCTGATGCTGTACAAGTACATCATCCGCAATGTTGCCTTGTCCCGCGGCAAAACCGTGACGTTTATGCCCAAGCCACTGTTCCAGGACAACGGCTCGGGCATGCACGTCCACCAGAGCCTCTGGCAGGGCGACGAGCCGCTGTTCTACAGCGAGAGCGGCTACGGCGGCCTGTCCGAGCTGGCCCGGTACTACATCGGTGGGCTGCTTCACCACGCGCCGGCGCTGCTGGCGTTCACGAACCCGACCACGAACTCCTACCGGCGGCTGGTGCCGGGCTACGAGGCGCCGGTCAACCTCGTCTACTCGGCGCGCAACCGCTCGGCCTGCTGTCGCATCCCGCTCAGCGGTGCCTCACCCAAGGCGAAGCGGATCGAGTTCCGCGTGCCCGATCCGAGCTGCAATCCCTACCTGGCCTTCGCTGCCATGCTCATGGCCGGCCTGGACGGCATCCGCAACAAGATCGAGCCGCCGGACCCGATCGACAAGGATCTCTACGATCTGCCGCCGGACGAGCTGGCCGCGGTGCCGCAGGTGCCGGGATCGCTCGAGAAGGTGCTGGAAGCCCTCGAGGCCGACCACGATTTCCTGACCGAGGGCGACGTGTTCACGCCCGACCTGATCGAGACATGGATCGACTACAAACGTGTCCACGAGGTGGACGCTATTCGTCTCCGCCCGCATCCCTATGAGTTCCAGCTCTACTACGACATCTGACAACTGACGGCGGACAGCTGAGACGGCGGGCCGCGGACAGCTGCCCGCGGCAGCGGACCGCAATATAACCGGACAGCAGGATATGGGATGGCGCCCGCTTCGCGGAAAACCGCGGACCGGGCGCCGTCGCATGGCTGGGTACGCGCACGGCGGACTTTGTTCACGGCTGCCGGAATGCCAGTTCGGGCAGCCCGGGAAATGAACTGTCCAGCAATGCGCGATTGACCGAAAATTTACCGTGGTGGAACCGTGCGGAAACGGGGCTCAACAAAGATCCGGACGAGCCCTCCTGTCACCCGCGGCCGGGGTCGGGCGATCCGCAGGTGCGCGATGAGAAACTTCGCTATGTGCTACGCCAACCACGGGGAGTATGAGTGAGCTACCAGGCCGAGTACATCTGGATCGACGGCACCAGGCCGGAACCTCTGATGCGGAGTAAAACCCGCATCGTCGCCGACGGCAAGGAACCGGACATCTGGGGCTTCGACGGCTCGAGCACCAACCAGGCACCCGGATTCAATTCGGACTGCGTGCTGCAACCGGTGTTCACCTGTCCGGACCCGCTGCGCGGCAGGGATAACGTTCTGGTGCTGTGCGAGGTCCAGCTGACCGACTTCACTCCGCATCCGACCAACACCCGCGCCTTCTGCCGACAGGCCGCTGAGAAGTACGCGGACCAGTCCCCCATGTTCGGAATTGAGCAAGAGTACACCTTCTTCCAGCACGGGCGGCCACTCGGCTGGCCCGCGGTGGGCTTTCCGGCCCCACAGGGCCCCTACTATTGCGGTGTCGGCGGCGAGAAGATGGTCGGCCGTGCCATCGTCGAGAGGCACACGCAGGCCTGCCTTGACGCGGGCCTGTCCATCGAGGGGACCAACGCCGAGGTCATGATGGCCCAGTGGGAGTTTCAGATCGGGGTGCTCCCGCCTCCCGCCATCGGTGACCAGCTCTGGATCGGCCGCTGGTTGCTGCACCGGGTGGCCGAGGACTTCGACGTCACCGTCTCGTTCGCGGCGAAGCCGATCCCCGGCGACTGGAACGGCGCGGGCGCGCACACCAACTTCTCCACCAAGGCCACGATGGAAAGCTGGGAAGCGATCGTCACCGTATGCGAGGCTCTCGGCACCCGTGTGCTGGAGCATGTCGAGAACTACGGTGACGGGATCGAGAAGCGCCTGACGGGTCAGCATGAGACCGCTCCGCACGACGCGTTCTCCTGGGGTGCCTCCGACCGCGGCGCGTCGATCCGCATCCCGTGGGCGGTGGAGAAAGCCAAGAAGGGCTGGATCGAGGACCGTCGCCCGAACGCCAACATGGACCCGTACCTCGTCACCGGTCTGATCGTCGACACCTGTTGCAGCGCGCTGGCCGGCGGGAGGCCCATCTTGGCCATCCCAGGCCAAAAGGAGGCGGCCGAGACCGCCGTCACGGCCTGATCGTCACCATCGCGGATAGCGGGCTTTCCCGTGCCACACCCATGGCGTCGCACGGGGAAAGCCCACTATCCGACGGACGGCCCAGCTACCGCTTCGCGGGCGAAAAGAGCCTCGGCCACCGCGCGCGCACGTGCGCTCATCCGCTGGTAGTCGCCGAGCAACGCCTCGCTCTGGTCCGCCGCGTAGCCGACCGCCCGCGCGACCCTGGCCAGCGCCCGCGGTTCACGCGGCAGCACGTCCCCGGGACGCCCGCGGGCCAGCGTGATCGCGTTGCGGAGCCGGGACGCGAAGATCCATGCGTCCGCCAGGGCCGCGGCCTCGGCAGGGTCGAGCAGGCCGGCCGCGGTGGCCGCCCGAAGCCCGGCAAGCGTTGACGTCGTACGCAACGCCGCTATCGCCCGGCCGTGACGCAGCTGCAGCACCTGCACCACCCACTCCACATCGGTAAGGCCGCCGGGCCCGAGTTTCAGATGCAGGGAACGATCAACGCCTCGCGGGATGCGCTCGGCCTCCATCCTGCCTCGCAGCCGGACGACCTCGGCCACCGTGCCAGGGGGCAGAAACGCCGGGTAGCGGATCTCATCCACCCAGTCGCGGAACCGGTCGCCCAGTTCCGTGTCGCCGGCGACCGGCCGCGCCCGCAACAGCGCCTGTGCCTCCCAGCCTGCCGACCACCGGCGAAAGTAGGCCGCGTAACTGGCCGGCGTACGGGTCATCGGGCCCGCGCTGCCCTCCGGGCGCAGCTGCACGTCAAGGATCAGCGGCGGGTCGCCGGCGGGCACGGCGAGCAGCCGGCGCAGTTCGGCCACGACCGCACCCGCGGCATCGGCCGCTTCGCTGTCGGTGACACCGATCCCAGCACCGGCTGTCGTGCCGTCCGCCCGGCCATCGATCGGCTCGTGGACGAACACGACATCCGCGTCGCTGCCGTAGGACAGTTCACCACCGCCGAGACGGCCCATGGCCATCACCGCGATCCGTACCGGCAGCGGCCGGCCGGCCTGTCGCTCGAAGCGCCGTTCCGCCACGAACAGAGCGGCCTCGATGGTCGCGGCCGCCGCGTCCGACAGCGCCCGGCCGACCGCGGCGGCGTCCAGCAGCCCGAGCACATCCGCGCAGGCAACCCGGACGAGTTCGACCCGACGTACCGCCCGTGCCCGCCCAACCGCCTGCTCCCCGGACGGATTGCGGCGGGCAACCGCGATCATTACCTGAACCAGCTGGTCACGGGTGCGGGGACGCAGGTCGTCGATAGTCCGCAGCAGCCGCACCGATTCCGGCGCGCGCTGCATCAGGTCCGCGGCATAGCTGCTCGTCGCCAGTACGCGGCACAGCCGTTCAGCCGCACCGCTGTCGTCCCGCAGCAGCCGCAGATACCAGGGCGTGTGGCCCAGCGCATCGCTGACCTGACGGTAGGCGAGCAGACCGGCGTCGGGGTCGGCCGCGTCGGCGAACCAATGCAACATCGCCGGGAGCAGGCGGCGTTGGATCGTGGCCGTCCGGCTGACACCGTTGGTCAGCGCCTCGATGTGGCGCAGCGCGCGTGCGGTGTCGGCAAACCCCAGCGCCGCCAGCCGATCCCGGGCCTCCGCGGGCGTGAGCCGGACCTCCTCGACCGACAGCCGTGCCACCGCCGCCAGCAATGGCTGGTAGAAAAGCCGCTCGTGCAGCCGGCGCACGAACCGGGCGACCCGGGCATGCTCGTTCTGGATCTCCTCCGCGGATGTGAAACCAAGAGATCGGGCCAACCAGCGCAGCTCACCGGGGTCGCGGGGCAGGGTGTGCACCCGGCGGAGCCGCTGCAGCTGCAGGCGGTGCTCGGTAGCTCGCAGGAAGCGGTACGCGTTCGCGAGACCGGCCGCGTCCCGGCGGGCCACATAGCCACCGCGGGCGAGCGCGTCGAGCGCGGACAGCGTCGAGACCGTCCGCAGCTTGGGGTCGGTCCGGCCGTGAACGAGCTGGAGCAGCTGGACGGCGAACTCGACATCGCGCAGCCCGCCCGGACCGAGTTTGAGGTTACGGTCAGCGTCTCCCGGCGGCAGCGACCGTTCCACCCGCCGCCGCATCGTCTGGACGTCGCTGACGAACCCCGGCCGCGACGCGGCCGACCAGACCAGCGGCCTGACCGCGGCGCAGAACCGTGCTCCCAGCTCATGGTCGCCCGCGACCGGGCGCGCCTTGAGCAGCGCCTGGAACTCCCAGGTTCTCGCCCATCGCCGGTAGTAGGCGTCGTGGCTGGCCAGCGTACGCACCAGCGGGCCGTCCCGGCCCTCGGGCCGCAGCCCCACGTCGAGCTGGAACAACATGCCCTCACGGGTGACCGCCCCACACGCACGGACCATCCCCTCCGCGAGACGGGTGGCCACCTCCAGCGCGGCGGCCTCGTCGGCCCGGTCGTCCTGAGTACCGCCGCCGGACCGTCCAGGTTCCGCTACGAACAGGACGTCGACGTCGCTGACATAGTTCAGCTCCCGGCCACCGCACTTACCCATACCGATGACGGCGAGACGAACCGGCGCCGCCGCCGGCCGCACCGCCGACCGCGCCACGACGAGCGCGGCGTCAAGGGCGGCTCCGGCGAGGCCGGCAAGCTCCGCGGTGGCATCATCAAAGGACACAGCGCCGGTGAGATCACGAGCCGCGAGGACGAACAGAGCACGACGATAGGCAACGCGCAGCGCGTCCAGAACATCGGTACCGTCCCCGACGGCGCACGGCTCGGCCTCCTGCGGGTCCGCTCCGACAGCACGCAGCAGGCGCGCACGGGTGACGCGGTCGTTCGGCGCGGCCCGCAGCACGCCGTCGTCAGCGATCACCCGCCAGTCGGTGGGATGGCGGACCAGATGGTCGCCGAGCGCGGTACTCGCACCGAGCACCGCGACGAGCCGGCCGCGCAGCCCCGGCTGACCGGCCAACGCCGCGAGCAGCTCACGCCCGGCCGCGGGCGGCGCTGTCGCCACGATCCGTTCCAGCGCCGCGAGCGCCAGATCGGGATCAGCCGCCCGCGAGAGCGCCACCAGGACAGGGCTGCGTGAGAGGTCGACGCCTGGCCGGTCGGCAGCGCCGGGCGGCGCCGCGCCGACAGCGGCGCTGACACCGGTACCACCGCTGACGCCAGTGGCCCCGCTGGGGCTGTCGGTACCGGCGAGCAGCCCGAGCCGCCCCATGCTGGCAACGGATCTGTCGACATTACTGAAACCCAGCCGAGCCAGCTGCGCCTGGATGGAGCTCCCCCGTGGATGGGTGTGGCTAGAGGCTCCGGCAACAGGACTGTCCGGCTCGCGCAGTCCGAGCGGCGCCTCGCGTCGTTGCCGTCGGTCGACGCCCAAACCAGGGCGCCTCCCTCCGCCGCCTCGCGATCCATCCACCCGGACACCGCTCCCTGATCGAACGCCCTGCTGCCGGAGCCTCTTAACTGCCGGTCACAATATCGGTAGATACCGGTCAATCTCGAAGGGTGTGACCTGACGGCGGTACTCGGCCCATTCGGCACGTTTGTTCCGCAGGAAGAACTCGAAAAGGTCGTCGCCGAGCGTCTCACGAACCAGCGTGGATCTTTCCATGGTGGCAATCGCCTCCGCCAACGAACCGGGCAACGCCGTGATACCCCGCTCATGGCGCTGCGACTCGCTGAGCGTCCACACGTCGTCGGCCGCTGGCGGTGGGAGTTCGTAACCCTCCTGGATCCCGCGCAGGCCAGCCGCGAGAATCAGCGCGAAGGCGAGATAGGGGTTGCACGCGCTGTCGGGCGAGCGGAACTCGATGCGGGCCGTATTCGGCTTGTTCGGTTTGTACAACGGCACCCGCACGAGTGCGGACCGGTTGTTGTGTCCCCAGCAGACGTAGGCGGGCGCCTCCAGCACCTCGCCGGCACGCTGGTCACCGATGATCCGCTTGTACGAGTTCACCCACTGGTTGGTGACCGCGGTGATCTCGGCGGCGTGCCTGAGGAGGCCGGCGATGAACGCCTGCGCGACCTTGGAGAGATGGTAGGCATCGGTCGGGTCGTGAAACGCGTTCCGATCACCTTCGAAAAGACTCAGATGGGTGTGCATACCGGACCCGGCCTGATCACTGTAGGGTTTCGGCATGAAAGTCGCGTAGACGCCCTGCCGGCGAGCTACCTCCTTCACCACCTGGCGAAAAGTCATGATATTGTCAGCGATGGTGAGGGCGTCGGCATACCGTAGATCGATTTCCTGCTGGCCGGGCGCGACCTCGTGGTGGCTGAACTCGACCGATATCCCCAGGCGTTCCAAGACCCCGATGACCTGCTGTCGGAATTCATGGCTGACGTCGTTCGGTGTCAGGTCGAAATATCCGGACTCGTCCACCGGTGATGGTACCGGAGCACCACGTGCCGGCGCCTGCCGCAGTAGGAAGAATTCTATCTCGGGATGGGTGTAGAAAGTGAAACCAGCATCCGCCGCGCTGGCCAGTATACGACGCAGAACCCAGCGCGAATCCGCCGGAGACGGCGTACCGCCGGGCATGACGAGGTTGCAGAACATCCGGGCGGTAGCCGGGTTCTCACCGCGCCAGGGCAGCACCTGGAATGTCGACGGATCCGGTTTCGCGAGCATGTCGGCTTCGTGTACGCGGGCGAACCCCTCGATCGAGGAACCATCGAAACCGATGCCCTCGGCCAACGCCCCCTCAAGTTCAGCCGGCGCGATCTCGACGGACTTCAGCACCCCAAGCACGTCGGTGAACCACAGCCGGACAAACCGGATATCTCGTTCCTCCATCGTACGCAGGACGAACTCCTGCTGCTTGTCCATGACCGCCTCCGCGCTGAGAGTCGGGCTCGCCGTCGCGGGCGGGCGAGGTTCAACCGGGCTGGCGGCAACGCGATCACGAAGAACCCATTTGATCACAAAACAATCTGTCTGGCGGGAGAGGGATCTCCCCGCGTCACCCGAGGCCCGTCAGGTTGCTAACGCCGACCATAGCGACTGACCTGCCCACACGCTCTCATGCAGCCGCCACGGCCGCAGCCCTCAGCTCTTCGGCAGCGCGGAAAACATGATCGCGCAACCTTTGGGCTCTAGGCTGCACCCATGGCCCAGTTGCGTGTCGCGCTCGCTCAGGTCAACACCACAGTAGGAGATCTTGAAGCAAACGCGGACCTGGTGAGCGAATGGGTACGGCTCGCCGCACGCCGCGGGGCTCACCTGGTGGCGTTCCCCGAGATGACGCTCACCGGGTACCCCGCGGAGGATCTCGTCCTGCGCCGTTCGTTCGCCGCGGCGTCCCGCGACGCCGTTGATCACCTTGCCCGGCGCCTGGCCGACGAGGGCAGCGGGGAGCGGGCCGTGATCGTGGGCTACCTCGACACCTCCCGCGCTCCCACGCCGCGCCTGGGCCGTCCCGCGGGCGAGCCGCAGAACGCTGCCGCGGTGTTGTGGCGTGGTGAGGTCGTAGCCCGCTACGCCAAACACCACCTACCGAACTACGGCGTGTTCGACGAGTTCCGCTATTTCGTCCCCGGTTACGACTTCCCGGTGTTCCGGCTGCATGGCGTGGATGTGGGACTCACCATCTGCGAGGACCTCTGGCAGGACGGCGGACCGGTCGCGGTCGCGCGGGCCGCCGGGGTGAACCTGCTGGTGTGCGTCAACGGGTCACCGTACGAACGCGGAAAGACGTCCCAACGTGACGAGCTGGCAGCCCGGCGAGCACGTGAGGCCGGCGCCGCGCTCGTGTACGTCAATCTTGTCGGCGGCCAGGACGAGCTCGTCTTCGACGGTGGTTCGCTCGCGGTCGACGCCGCCGGCCGCCTCCTCGCCCGCGCCGAACAGTTCACCGAGACGCTGCTGACCGTCGACCTGGACCTGCCGACCGGCGCTGCCGCCCTGGCCGCGGGCAGGGCGGCAGGCGAGGGGACCTCGGTGGACGCGGGCGACGGCACCGCGATGACGGTGACCCGGCTGCCGCTGGCGAGCGAACCCGTCCCGGCGTTCGATGCCGAGGCGCCGGTCGTGGCGCACCGACTGGACTCCGCGGCCGAACTGTACCGCGCGGTAGTCACCGGCACCCGGGACTACGTCCGCAAGAACGGGTTCACCTCGGTCGTACTCGGCCTGTCCGGCGGCATCGACTCAGCGCTGGTCGCCGCGATCGCCGTGGACGCTCTCGGCGCCGAGCAGGTGCACACCGTCGCGATGCCGTCGATCCACTCGTCGACCGGGTCGGTGGACGACGCGGCCGAGCTCGCCAGGCGGACCGGTGTCACACACACCGTGATCCCGATCCAGCCGGTGGTCGACTCCTTCCACAGCGCGCTCACCGCCACCGGCGGGCTCGCCGG
>NZ_CAKJTR010000115.1:17107-17750 GCF_917627355.1 Protofrankia sp. Cj3
CCTGGCCGCGGAGAACCTGCAGGCCCGGGTCCGCGGGACGCTGCTGATGGCGCTGTCGAACGCCCACGGCCAGCTGGTACTCACCACCGGCAACAAGAGCGAACTCGCGACCGGATTCTCCACCCTCTACGGCGACAGCGCGGGCGGCTTCGCCCCGATCAAGGATGTGCCCAAGACCCTGGTCTGGGAACTCGCGCGCTGGCGTAACGCGGAAGCCGACCGCCAGGGCGAGACCCCGCCCATCCCCGAAGAGATCATCGTCAAGCCGCCGTCCGCCGAGCTCGCTCCCAGCCAGCTCGACTCGGACCGGCTGCCGGACTACTCCACCCTGGACGCCGTCCTCGACGACTACGTCGAGCGCGACCAGGGCCGCACTGAACTGATCACGGCAGGTCACAGCCCCGAAACCGTGGAACGGGTGATCCGGCTGGTGGACCTCGCCGAGTACAAACGCCGACAGAATCCCCCTGGACCGAAGGTGACCTCGAAGGCGTTCGGTCGCGACCGCAGGCTACCGATCACCTCCCGCTGGCGGGAACACCCGACCCGACCGTCCACCGTCGAACCACCAACCAGCGAGCCAGCAACCAGCGAGCCACCGACTACCGAGCCACCGACTACCGAGCCGCCTCCCGCCGAGTCG
>NZ_CAKJTR010000116.1:0-16469 GCF_917627355.1 Protofrankia sp. Cj3
AAAGGGTGCCGTTCGACGTGGCCAGAAAGAGCGACTTCGACGTCGCGATTGCCGATCAGTCGCTTTTCAGACGGGCGCGGGAGGCTGGCGTCGAGATTCGCGGGCACGGTAATCGGACCGCCCCACTCAGAAATCGCGAGCTCAAGGCGCTCGACCTGCTCACCCTCAGTAGAGAACTTTCTGGCCTGGCCGGCAGAAAAGTCGCCTTCATGTCGTATCGAGACCTTTCCGCGGCGGTCAGCAGATCGCCTTCGATTATTTTCCCACAATGACGGACGAAATATTTCTCTACGGATCCCGCCGGGCTGACATCGACACGCTGGCCGAGGAGATCGGCGATGCGCTCGGCGTGGTACCAGAAGCGCACGACAGTAGCTTTTTCGGCGCGTACTACTCCTTTGATGGAGCCGCCTTCGAAGCTCGGATCGAGCAGAACATGGATGCCCCCGAAGAGGCGGAGGAAAACAAACGGTACCAGTATCCGAGCAGAAAAGATCTCGTTTTGATGATGGAAATAACGATCACGGGTGGAGATCCCGAACAGCTCAAGAAATCGATTGACCGCATCGCTGGCATGGATTTTCTACGGACCTACTGACCGCGTGGCTTCAGGCGTTCCGCGGAGCCGGCATCCCGGTCGGCGAGAAGGCGAGAAGGCGACGGAGCAGCTATATGCCCGCCGCCTGCATGCCGCGCAGTTCCTTCTTCAGCTCGGCGATCTCGTCCCGCAGCCGGGCGGCCAGCTCAAACCGCAGCTCCTTGGCTGCCTCGTGCATCTGGTCATCAAGCTGGCGGATGAGCTGTGCCAGGTCGGAGCTGGGCATGCCCGCCAACTGCGCGGCGTGGCGTCCGACCGCGCCGTCATGGCCCGCTTTCGACGGCATGCCGGCTACCGGCGTCTGCCCACGGGACTGTGCGCGACCACCGCCACCGATCAGCTCGCCCTGTGCGCTCTCCCGCACGAGGTCGTCAAGGATATCGATGACCTTCTTACGCAGTGGCTGGGGATCGACGCCGCGCTCGGCGTTGTACGCGATCTGCTTCGCGCGCCGGCGGTTCGTCTCGTCGATCGCCCTGCGCATCGACGGAGTCACCGTGTCGGCGTACATGTGCACCTGACCGGAGACGTTGCGAGCCGCTCGGCCGATAGTCTGGATCAACGACTTGTCCGACCGCAGGAAACCCTCCTTGTCCGCGTCGAGGATCGAGACCAGTGAGACCTCGGGCAGATCAAGCCCCTCCCGCAACAGGTTGATACCCACCAGCACATCGAACTCACCCTTGCGCAGCTCGGTGAGCAGCTCGATGCGACGCAGCGTGTCAACCTCGCTGTGCAGGTAACGGACCCGGATACCGAGTTCGAGGAGGTAGTCGGTGAGGTCCTCGGCCATCTTCTTGGTCAGCGTGGTGACCAGCACCCGTTCGTCGCGTTCGGCGCGCGTGCGGATCTCACCGATGAGGTCGTCGATCTGGCCCTTGGTCGGCTTCAGCACGACCTCCGGATCAAGCAAGCCGGTCGGCCGGATGATCTGTTCGACCACCCCATCGGACCGGGACAGCTCGTATGGCCCGGGTGTCGCCGACAGATACACGGTCTGGCCGATGCGCGCGCAGAACTCCTCCCAGCGCAGCGGCCGGTTGTCCATGGCGCTCGGCAGCCGGAAACCGTGCTCGACCAGGTTGCGCTTGCGGGACATGTCGCCCTCGAACATCCCGCCGATCTGCGGGACCGTGACATGCGACTCGTCGATGACCAGCAGGAAATCGTCCGGGAAGTAATCGAGCAACGTGTGCGGCGCGGTGCCGGCCGCACGTCCGTCGATGTGCCGGGAGTAGTTCTCGATCCCGGAGCAGAAACCGACCTGGCGCATCATCTCGATGTCGTAGGTGGTGCGCATCCGCAGCCGCTGGGCCTCCAGCAGCTTGCCCTGGCGTTCCATCTCGGCGAGCCGCTCGGCGAGCTCCGCCTCGATGCCCGCGATCGCCCGCTCCATCCGTTCCGGGCCGGCGACATAGTGCGAGGCGGGAAAGACGAACACATCACTCGCCTCACGGACGATCTCCCCAGTCACCGGATGCAGATAGGCCATCCGTTCGATCTCGTCACCGAACATCTCGATCCGGACGGCGAGCTCCTCGTAGACGGGAAACACCTCGATGGTGTCGCCGCGAACGCGGAACGTTCCCCGGGTAAAGGCAAGATCGTTGCGGGTGTACTGGACATCGACGAACCGGCGCAGCAACCTGTCACGCTCTATGTCGTCCCCGACTCGCAGCCGGACCATACGCTCGACATACTCCTGCGGAGTACCCAGACCGTAGATGCAGCTCACGCTTGCCACCACCACCACGTCCCTACGCGTGAGCAGGCTCATGGTGGCCGAATGGCGCAGCCGCTCGACCTCCTCGTTGATGGACGAGTCCTTCTCGATATAGGTATCGGTCTGGGCGATATACGCTTCTGGCTGATAGTAGTCATAATACGACACGAAGTACTCGACGGCGTTGTGCGGCAGCAGCTCCCGGAACTCGTTGGCCAGCTGCGCGGCGAGGGTCTTGTTCGGTGCCATCACCAGGGTCGGGCGCTGCACCTGCTCGACGAGCCACGCGGTGGTCGCCGACTTGCCGGTACCGGTCGCGCCGAGCAGGACGATGTCGGTGTCACCGGCACGGACGCGGCGGGCGAGCTCCGCGATCGCGGCCGGCTGGTCACCGGACGGCTCGAAGTCCGACACGACCCGCAACGGCGCGGTCGAACGGTCAATGCCGTTAC
Source organism: Protofrankia sp. Cj3 (assembly GCF_917627355.1). Lineage (NCBI taxonomy): Bacteria > Bacillati > Actinomycetota > Actinomycetes > Frankiales > Frankiaceae > Protofrankia > Protofrankia sp. Cj3. The sequence goes on from NZ_CAKJTR010000116.1 coordinate 2,774, forward strand.
CCGGGCGATCGCTACCAGGATGATCAGCGGCGGGGTGATCAGTGGTGGGAGGCACGTGTCCTACAACACCACAGCGGTCCGACAGTTTCCGGCCGGCATCGGTAAGAGGCTCCGGCAACAGGGGTGTGGATCAAGGGGCGGGGCTGGGGTGCGTGCGGCGCGAGGCGGCGGAGGGAGCCACCGGAGGTGGTGGGTGGCGACCGACGAGCCGGGGTACCCGTGCATCGCGCGGCGATGGATGGGGAGCGATGCGGCGAGGTGCGTGCCCTGGCCCCGCGACGCCGCGTCGCCGGCCTACGGGCAACGGCCGCGCAGGCTCGTCCACACCTCGTCCACCCGAGCACGAAGATCTTCCAAACTGCCGCTGTTGTCCAGCAGGATGTCGGCCACCGCGCGGCGAGCGGAATCCGACGCCTGGTTCGCCATCCGCGCCAGCGCCTGCTCCCGCCCCAGCCCCCGAGCCTCCAGGCGGGCAAGGCGGACGCCAGGTGGCGCCTCCACGACGACAATCACATCGTAACCGCCGGAGAGCCCGGCCTCGACGAGCAACGGCACGTCGTACACGACCACCGCGTCGCTGGGAGCGGCGGCCATACGGCGGACCGCCTCCGCACCGACCAGCGGATGTGTGATCGCCTCCAGGCGACGGCGGGCGGCGGAGTCGGCGAACACCACCGCCCCGAGCGCCTCCCGATCAAGGCTGCCATCGGCACGCAGCAGATGCGGCCCGAACTCCGCCACAACGGCCAGCAGCCCCGGCGTGCCCACGGCGACGACCTCCCGCGCGATCGCGTCCGCGTCGATCACAACGGCACCGTGGCCGGCCAGCATACGCGCCACCGCGCTCTTGCCCGCGCCGATCCCACCGGTCAGCCCCACTCGCAGCACGTCGCCGAGTCTGCCGCATCCCCGGTTGTCCCCGATACGGCGGCATCCGGATAAGAGCGGCATCCGGCACGAGGGGACACGGGGCCTGGACCTGGGTTCGGGCAGCGGACCAACTCCGGTGAGTGACCGAAATCGAAAAACAATATATAAAAAATAATAGTAGACATATATCGCGATATCCATCATGGTCGGCGGTGAGCCCGTGACGTTCCGGCCGCTGGTCGCGCCGTGGCCGAAGAGCGGCAGCCGACGTTCACGTCCGTCCTCCAGGAGCTGCCTCATGGCCGGATACCACCGCCACGCGCCCTGCGCGGTACCGTCGCACCTGCTCGAGCGCATCGCGCGCAACGGCACCGACGAGCAGCGCTCCTGGGCGCTGTCCACACTGGCCCACGACACCTCGGTGCGCTCCGTGCGGATGTATAATGCCCTGCTGCGCAACCGCCCCACAGACACGCTGCTGCCCCGGCTGGCGCCGGCCGGCACCGCCGACCGGGTCGTCTGCGACGCCACCGGCACGGAGATCCTGCCGGGGCGGCCCGTACGCGCCGAAGGCGGCGATCCCACCGGGGACACCGCCGTCAACGAGGCGTACGACGGCCTCGGCGCGACCTTCGCCTTCCTGCGGGACGTCTACGGCCGTGACTCCATCGACGACGAGGGAGTCACGCTGCGCGCGAGCGTCCACTACGGCGACCACTACGACAACGCGTTCTGGGACGGTCGGCAGCTGGTTTTCGGCGACGGCGACGGCGAGCTGTTCAGCGGTTTCACCACCTCTCTGGACATCATCGGACACGAACTGACACACGGCGTGACCGAGGACGAGGCGCAGCTGATGTATTTCAACCAGCCAGGCGCCCTCAGCGAATCGTTGAGTGATGTGTTCGGCTCGCTGGTCAAGCAGTACGCGCTGGGGCAGACCGCCGATCAGGCCGACTGGCTGATCGGGGCGGATCTGCTCGCTCCGGGTGTGGCCGGGGCTGCGTTGCGGTCCATGAAAGAGCCTGGCACGGCGTTCGATGACCCAGTACTCGGGGAGGACAACCAGCCCGGCCACATGGACGGCTATGTTCGCACCACGACCGACAACGGCGGCGTGCACATCAACTCCGGCATCCCCAACCGCGCCTTCTACCTCGCCGCGGCGGCCATCGGCGGAAAGGCCTGGGAAAAGACCGGCCTCATCTGGTACGACACGCTACGGGCAGCGCGGCTGCGGCCGAACTCCACCTTCCGGGCCTTCGCCGCGCTCACCGTCCGGCAGGCCCGGCTGCTGTTCGGCGCCGACGAAGTGACGGCTGTCACGCAGGCATGGCGCGCCGTCGGCGTCACCGTGTAGTCAGCGTCACCGGGTAAGAACGCCGGGCAACAGGGGCGCGTCCCAGGTTCCCGGCAGCGCGATGCCGGCTGGTCCGAACTCGAGCCAGCGACACGATCATAGGTGACAATCATGGAATGAGTGATGAACACGTGCGGATCGTCCTGGAACGGTCGGGGGGGTTTGTCGGACAAGCGATCAGGCGTGGTCTCGACAGCGCCGCGCTCCCCGCCGACGAGGCCGCGCGGCTGCGTGGCCTCGTCGCTGGCGTGGAAGCGTCCGGCGGCCGTCCGGACCGCCCGTCCACCCTGGCGGCCCGCCCCGACCGCTTCACCTACACCCTGGAGGTCGACCGGGGCGGACATCGGCTCGTCCGACGCTTCAGCGAGCCGGTCCCCGCGGAGCTGCGCCAGCTGCTCACGCTGCTGTCGAGAGCGCCGCTGCTGCCAGCCCACCGGTAGGACCGAACAGCCCCCACCGGGCATGACGTACGGCCACAGCAACCGCGCTATCCACAACCAACAACCCCAACACATATAACACGTACAGCACGTATAACGGCCAGACAAGGGGATCAGGCGAGCACCTTGGCTTTCATCCGGTCGAATTCCGCATCGGAGATCGCACCGCGATCCCGCAGCTCGGCGAGCCTGGTCAGCTCGTCGGACGGGCTCGCCGTTCCCGAGGCCGAGCTTCCCGAGACCGAGCGCACGTAGTCGCGGAACTCCCGGTCCTGGCTCGCGGCCCGCCGCGCCGCGCGTTCGTGCATGCTATCACCCCGGAAAATCAGATATGCCAGCACGCCGAACAAGGGCAGCACAATCACAAAAATAACCCAGGCGGCCTTTCCCCAGCCGGACAGATCATGGCTCATAAAAATATCTGATATGACAACAAACAACAGATAGAACCACAATATGAACAAGAAGAACCACAGCATCGTCCAGAAGACACTGAGCAACGGATACTGATAACCGGTCTGCACGAGACCACCCCCTCGGTCGCCCGCACGCCCTTCTGGTTCCCGACCCACACAGCCGGTAGAAGGCTCGCGAGTCACGGCATCGCTGCCCCGTGTATTACCCACCGGCGGACCCCGCTACCGTGCCGGGCGGTGACGGCCGGCCGGTCACCCCCGCAAGATGAATTCCAGGCGATCCCTCCCGCATTCTGTTGATCTTCTGGTATATCGATGCCACGCCGAGCCGACCACTCGCCGAAGGCAGGTGCTGGTGGACCGCTCACCTCGGTCATGGGACACTTCGCGCCGTGCTTTCCGCGGCCGCGCCCCGCGGCGCGGACGACCCGCCCGCAGACGCTTCCCTCATACGGGTCCCCGCCCGGCCCACCACCCGGTCCGCAGCCTCAGCCACACCGCCCGCACAGCCACCGCGGCCCGCCGACCTCACCGCAGAGCAGCTCCGCGACCTGCATGCCCGGCTCGCCGCCGGCGATGCTCAGGCACTCACCGACGTGCACGCCCGCTATGCCCGCTACCTCGTGGCCGTGGCCGCCCGGATCACCGCGGATCCCGAGGCCGCGGCCGAGATCGCGCAGGACGTCCTGGTGCATCTGTGGGAACACCCGTTACGGTTTGATCCCGACCGTGGCAGTCTGCGCGCCTACCTGGCCGTCATCACCCGGCGGCGCGCTATTGACTGGCTCCGGCGGGAGAACGCGCGCCGGCCCTCCGATGCCGTCGCCCGGGAGCTGGCCGCACGGTCGGACACCCCCGCCGCCGATACCGAGGTGCTGGCCGAGATCACCGCGGCGATCGTGCGCCGCGGTGTGGCGGAGCTGCCCACCATGCTTCGGGAAACGGTGGAACTCGCGTTCTTCGACGAATGCACCTATCGCGAGGTGGCAACCCGGCTCACCATTCCGGAGGGCACCGCGAAGTCCCGGATCCGCGCGGCCCTGCGGAAACTAGCGGTCCGGCTGGAGCGCGAAGGGGTCCGCCACTGAACGGCAGACACCAGACGCGCACGGGGCCCGCGGAAGATTCCCGCGGGCCCCGCCGTACGCTGCCCGGGGCGTACCCGCCCCAGTTCTAGGACTACTCCCGGCCGAACTGCTCCCGAAGACGGCGAAGCGCGTCCTCATCGATCGCGGAAGCGGGCTGGTCGGGCTCCGCGGAGGTGTAGGACGACGGAGCGACCGCGGCGGCCTCGGCCTCCTGGGCGGCCCGGATCTGTGCCTGGTGCGCCTCGTAGCGCTGCTGCGCCTCGGCGTACTGCCGCTCCCACTCGGCCTGCTGGTCTTCAAAGCCAGGCAGCCATTCCCCCGTCTCCGGGTCGAAGCCCTCGGGGTAGACGTAGTTGCCCTGCTCGTCGTACTTGGCCTCCATCCCGTACTGGGACGGGTCGAACGCCTCTCCCTCACCGACAAGGGCGCTGGAGTCGTTCGCCTGCTTGAGGGAGAGACTGATCCGGCGACGGTCCAGATCGATGTCGATGACCTTGACGAGGATCTCGTCGCCGACGTTCACGACCTGCTCGGGGATCTCCACATGCCGCTCGGCCAGCTCGGAGATGTGCACCAGGCCTTCGATCCCCTCGTCCACCCGGACGAACGCGCCGAACGGCACAAGCTTGGTGACCCGGCCCGGGACGACCTGGCCAATCGCGTGGGTGCGGGCGAACTGACGCCACGGGTCCTCCTGCGTGGCCTTCAGCGACAGCGACACCCGCTCGCGCTCCAGATCGACGTCGAGAACCTCGACCGTGACCTCCTGGCCGACCTCCACAACCTCCGACGGGTGGTCGATGTGCTTCCAGGAGAGCTCGGAGACGTGCACCAGGCCGTCGACACCACCAAGATCGACAAAGGCCCCGAAGTTGACGATGGAGCTGACGACGCCCTTGCGGATCTGCCCCTTGGCAAGCTGCGCGAGGAACTCCGACCGGACCTCGCTCTGGGTCTGCTCCAACCACGCGCGCCGGGACAGAACCACGTTGTTCCGGTTCTTGTCCAGCTCGATGATCTTGGCTTCGAGCTCGCGGCCGACGTAGGGCTGCAGATCGCGCACGCGGCGCATCTCCACCAACGACGCCGGCAGGAAGCCCCGCAGCCCGATGTCGAGGATGAGACCGCCCTTGACGACCTCGATGACGGTGCCGTTGACGACGCCGTCCTCCTCCTTGAGCTTCTCGATCGTGCCCCAGGCGCGCTCGTACTGAGCGCGCTTCTTGGACAGGATGAGACGGCCTTCCTTGTCCTCCTTCTGGAGGACAAGCGCCTCTACATGATCACCGACCGTCACGACCTCGTGCGGGTCGACATCGTGCTTGATCGAAAGCTCCCGCGAGGGGATCACACCTTCGGTCTTGTAACCGATGTCAAGAAGCACCTCATCGCGGTCCACCTTGACGATGGTTCCGTCGACGATGTCACCGTCGTTGAAGAATTTGATCGTTTTATCGACGGCGGCGAGGAAGTCCTCAGCCGAGCCGATGTCGTTGACCGCGACCTGCGGGGTGGTCGGGGCGGGCGGTGTGGTCACGGTCTCCACGGGTCGTACGTCGGTGGTGCTCGTCAAGGGGTCGGCTCCGGACTACGGGTTCGTCGTATACACGGGAGACCGGATCGAACCGCCGAGACGGAGGGACAGGGACCGTGCAAAACGAACACTGTCGGTACCGATAGCGACGCTCGAGCGGATCTGCTAGGTCTGAGATCCACAGACTCTCGTGCCAGACCCAAGTCTAGGGATCGGTGTCCAGGGTGGTCAACGCCATCGCGGGTCAACCTCGTCCCGCGCCGGAGTGGATCGCGTCGCAACCCGCGAACCCGACCGGGACGCGACCAGAACGCGGCCGGGGAACACCATCGGGACGCGGGGACGCACGCAACGGACAACCACCCCCCATTCGAAGATCGAAAGACGCTGCGAGGATCGATGCCGTGAACGGACCAGAACCCGCCAGACCGGACGCGCCCCGGCCCGTCCTGCCGCGGTACCCCCCGGGCGGGTATCACCCCGCTGAGTTCGGCTACAGCGATGTCGACGACGACAGCGCCAGATGGGCCAACCGCGGCTACTGGGACGCCACCGCCGATGACTACCAGGCCGAGCACGGCGCCTTCCTCGGGGACGCCGACTTCCGCTGGTGCCCGGAGGGCTTGCGGGAGGCGGACGCGCGGCTGCTCGGCGAGGTCCGCGGCCGGACGGTGCTGGAAATCGGCTGCGGCGGCGCACAGTGCGCCCGCTGGCTGGTCACTCGCGGCGCGGACGTGGTGGCGCTGGACCTTTCCGCCGGCCAGCTGCGGCACGCCCGGACGCTGTCGGCCGCCACCGGGGTGGCTGTGGCCCTGATCCAGGCCGACGCCACCCGGTTGCCGCTGGCCGACACGAGCGTGGACCTGGCCTGCTCGGCCTTTGGCGCGATCCCCTTCGTCGCGGACAGCGCGGCTGTCATGCGCGAGGTCGCCCGGGTGCTGCGTCCCGGCGGGCGCTGGGTCTTCTCCACCACGCACCCGATGATCTGGTCGTTTCCCGATCATCCGGGCAAGGAGGGCCTCACCGTGGTCCGGAGCTACTTCGACCGGCGAGCATACGTCGAGCGGGACTGGGCCGGCCGGACGAGCTACGCCGAGACCCACCGGACCGTCGGTGACCGCGTCCGGGAGCTGGTGGCGGCCGGCCTGATCCTGCGCGACCTGATCGAACCGGAATGGCCGGCGGGCCATGACCGGGTGTGGGGCCAGTGGGGGCCGGTACGCGGCCGCCTGTTCCCATCCACCGCGATCTTCGTGACCGAGAAGGCCGCCGGTCCCGCGGGAGAACCCGTCCGGTGAACGCGGTCACCCGTGTGATGCGGCGGTAACCAGACTGGATGATCAAATCGGGTGATCGAAGTGTCTTTGGGTCGGCCGGCCGGAGTCCGCCATGGCCGGCCACGGATTTCCAGCTACCAGCTTGTTACCATTAGCAATGGGAATGCTACTGTCGTGACCTGGTGGAATGACACAGCAGCCAACCGTCCGGGCGCGGTGGATGTAGGCGCGGTACCGCTTGCCCAACGCCCGTATCCGCCCGCGCTCGGCCCGGTCGGCGGAGTCCCGCTCGCGCCCCCGGCGGCATCCCGGCGGGCGCTACGGGGCGCCATCCGCGGCGCGTCCCCGCTGGCGCTTGCCGCGATCACCGCCAATATCGCGAACCTGATCGTCACGCTGCTGCTGGCCCGTCAGCTGTCCACTGCCTCCTACGGGACGCTGGCTCAGTTGCTGGCGCTGTTCTTCGTGGTGTCCATGCCGGGCAGCGCCCTGCTCGTCGGCGTCGTCCGCACGGTGACACCCTGGCAGCAGGCCGGCGAGACGGTACTGATCGACCAGTGGGTCGCGCGGGTGCGGCGGGCTGGTGTCGCGCTGGTCGCGCTGACCGCGATGACGAGCCTGCTGCTGCGGGGGGTGATCGCCACAGCCCTGTCCCTGCCGAACCCCCGCGGTGTCGCCGAGATTCTCACCGCGGGCGCGGCCTGGTGCCTGCTCTGCGTGGACCGCGGGCTGCTCCAGTCCACCCGCGCATACGCGGGCCTGGCGGCGAACCTGGTGCTGGAAGGCCTGGTCCGGGGGGCGCTCGCGGTCGGGCTGGTGCTGGCGGGCCTCGGTGTCGGCGGTGTCTGCCTGGCGATCCTCCTCAGTGTTCTCGTCGGGCTCGGGCATGGACGGACGGTCATCGCCACGCGCTCCGGCCGTCACCAGGCGTATATCGACCTGCCCGCCGCCCGCGCGGCGCGCCCGGTTCACCCGGGCGGCTATCCGGTGCCGGGGCCTGCGCCGAACCGCCTGGCCGTCGAGATCGGCACCGCGCTGATCGCCCTCGTCCTGCTGGGCGTGCTCCAGAACATCGACGTGCTGGTGATCGGCGCATACCGCTCCGCCGAGACCGGCTCCTACGCGGCGGTGTCCGTCGCCTGCAAGGTGCTGGTCTTCGCCGCGGTCGTCCTGGGGGGCTTCCTGCTGCCCGAGACGGCAGCCCGCCGCCACCACGGCCACCACGCGCTGCACCAGCTGGGCGCGACACTGGCGATGCTCGCGGTGCCGGCCGCGGGGCTTCTCCTCGTCGCTGTGGCCGCCCCGGCCCAGGGGCTGTCGCTGGCGTTCGGGCCGCGGCTGACCGCCTGCGCCAGCGCGTTCGCGCCCCTGGCCGGGGCGATGACCTGTCTTGGGGCAACCGTCCTGTGCACCCACTACCTGCTGGCCGTCGGCGCGCGCGGGGTCCTGGTGATGCTCGCGGCCGCGGCCGCGCTCGCCATCGCGGGCATCTGGTGGATGGGCGGCGCTGCGGTGGCGACAGCCCGGCTGGAGCTCGCCCTGTACGCCGTGCTGGCCGCTGGCACCGGCCTGTTGGTCTGGTCCAGCGCCCGGCGCGCCGCGGTCCGGTGAACGTGTGATCCGTCTCCCCGCGCTGACAGCGGGCAATGGCCGGGCCACGGGCGGACGGAACGGGCTGGCGGGCGGGCGGGCCGCAGGCGTCACCATCGCCACCGCGCGGATCGCCAGCGCCGCGTTCTCGGCCATACCGATACAATTCACCCGGTACCGGTATGGCCTACGGCCTTGCCAGCAACCACCTGGATGCGGCTCCATGATCGAACGACGGCTCCCGGAACACGCCGTAGGATGCTCCGGACGCAGCTCACGATCAGCGCACAGCCCGGGGAGCCGGGCATGGCTGCGTGCTGCCGTCCTCCTCCCGGGCGCAGCAGCGGCCGGGAGCCGCACCAGGATGATTGGGCTGCACGGGTGACCCTGACCGCACCATCCGCACGTCCGCGGCGAGGTCTTTCCCGCCGGCTCACCGGCCGGCCGGCCGGTGGCGCCGGGCCGTCGCCGCGCCAGCGCCGATGGCCGCCGCCATGGCCGGCGCCGCTGCTGGCCGCGATCGTCTACCTCCCGCTGCTGCTCACCGCGCCCGGTCGGGTCGGCGTCGATACCAAGGCCTACCTGTACCTGGAACCGCAACGGTTGATCAGCCACGCGGGGGTGATGTGGGCCCCGAACGTCGGGATGGGTTCGGTCACCCACCAGAACATCGGCTTCCTGCTCCCGCAGGGCGCCTTCTTCTGGCTCCTGGACCTCGCCGGGCTGCCCACCTGGGTCGCCCAGCGGCTGTGGACCGGCTCGGTGCTGTTCCTCGCCGGTGCGGGCGTGCTCTTCTGCATGCGGTCGTTCCGCTGGCCGGACCGGTTCGCCTTCGTCGCCGCGGCCGGCTACATGCTGACCCCGTACGTCCTGGAGTATGAGGCGCGGATGTCAGCGATCCTGCTGCCCTACACGGGCCTGGGATGGCTGCTCGGGATCACCATCCGCGGGCTGCGCGAGGCCCGGGGAGGCCGCGCGGCCTGGCGGCCGGACGGCTGGCGCTGGCCCGCCGCGTTCGGTGTCACGGTCGCCCTGGTCGGCAGCAGTAACGCGGCAAGCCTGCTCTTCGTGCTGCTGGCGCCGATGCTGTGGCTGCCCTTCGCCCTGTGGGGCACCCGCGAGGCCCGGCTCGGGCCAGCGCTAGGGATGATCATCCGTACCGCCGTGATGATCGCACTGTGCTCGGCGTGGTGGATAGCGGGCCTGATCACTCAGGCTGGCTACGGTGTGAACATACTCGCCTACAGCGAGACGCTCAAGACGGTGGCCAGCGCATCCCAGGCATCAGAGGTGCTGCGTGGTCTGGGCAACTGGTACTTCTATGGCGCGGACGCGCTGGGGAGCTGGATCGTCGCCTCCCATGACTACACCCACACCATCTGGGTGATCGTCGTGAGCTTCGCGCTGCCGCTGCTCGCGCTGGCGGGCGCGGCCCTGATCCAGTGGGGCTACAAGGCCTACTTCGTCGCGCTGCTCGTCGTCGGTACCGCGGTCGCGGTAGGTGTGTACCCCTATGACCGCCCCTCGCCGCTGGGCGCGGCCTTCCGCGCCTTCTCCCAGGCGTCGACGGCGGCGCTGGCGCTGCGATCGATGCCCCGCGCGGTACCGCTGGTGGCGCTCAGCCTGTCAGTGCTGCTCGCTGGAGGGCTCGCCGCGCTCTCCCAACGGCTTGCGGAGGTGCTCGCACGCCGCAGCTCCCACCACCCGCCCGGCCGGCTGGGCGGGCGGGCGTGGATCTCGGCCAGGCTGCCGTCCCTCGTTCCCGCCACCGCGTGGACGATCGTGGTCGTCCTGGTCGTGGCGAACCTGAGCCCGCTGTGGCGCGGCCAGTTCATCGAAGCGGGCCTGGACCGCCCCGAACAGATCCCCGGCTACGAGCGGCAGGCCGCCGCCGCTCTCGACGCGGCCGGTTCCACCACCCGTGCGCTGGAGCTGCCCGGCGCGGACTTCGCGCACTACCGCTGGGGGACCACCCTCGACCCCGTCCTGCCCGGCCTCGCGAACCGCCCGTACCTGGTCCGCGAACTGATCCCGTTGAGCGCCGCCGCATCCGCCGACCTGCTGCGCGCGCTCGACCGCCGGTTGCAGGAAGGTGTGTTCGAAACCGACGGGCTCGCCGACATCGCGCGGCTGATGAGCGTCGGTGACATCGTCTTGCGCAGCAACCAGCAGTACGAGCGTTTCCGCACCCCGCGCCCGGTGCCGACCTGGGCGCTGTTCACCAGCCCGGTGCCCGCGGGGCTTACCGCGCCCCGCGCCTTCGGCCCGCCGGTCACCGACACGCCACGCATTCCCTTCGATGACGAGCTGGCCCTGGGCACGCCCGTGAACGCCCCGAACCCGCCGGCATTGGCCGTCTTCGGCGTCACCCGCCCGCAGCCGATCGTGCGGACGGCGACCACCGCGGCACCGCTGCTCGTCAGCGGCAACGGCGAGGGGCTGGTGGACGCGGCAGCCGCGGGCCTGCTGGCCACCCCGCTCGCCGCGAACCGGGCCATCCTCTACACCGCGTCGATGGCAGCCGACCCCGCGTCGATCAACCAGGCGCTGGCTGATGGCGCCGATCTTCTGCTCACCGACAGCAACCGGCGCCGGGCCGAGCGCTGGAGCTCCGTCCGAGACGACTACGGGTACGTCGAGACCGCGGACATGATCCCGCTGGTTCCTGACCCCAACGACAACCGGCTGCCGGTCTTCCCGGACGAGACCGCGACAGCGCAGACGGTGGCCGTGCTGCACGCCCCCGACCAGCCCAGCGAGATCGCCGCTGTCGGCGCGACCGACTACGGCAACGCCTTCTCCTACAGCCCGTCGGAACGTCCGGCGGGTGCGGTCGACGGCAACCTTGACAGCATGTGGCGGGTCGGCGCGTTCACCAACCCGGTCGGGCAGCGCCTGGCGATCACCATGACGGAGCCGGTGCGCACCGACCGGATTCGCCTGATCCAGCCGCTGCGCGACGCCCCCAACCGGTGGATCACGCGGGCGACACTCCGCTTCGACGGCGGATCACCGGTGACCGTGGATCTCACCGACGCGTCACGCACCGCAGCGGGACAGGTCGTGACCTTCCCGGCCCGCGGCTTCACCCGGCTGGACATCACCCTGGACGCGACCAACATCGGGGCCCGCGCGACCTACACGGGCCTGTCCAGCGTGGGGTTCGCGGAAGTCGACATCATCCGGCCGGACGGCAGCGCACCGCACGCGCGGGAGCTCCTGCGGATGCCCACCGACCTGCTTGCCGCGGCGGGCGCCGGCTCCCTTGCGCACCGGCTCACCCTGCAGCTCACCCGCGACCGGGCAAACCCGGCGGAACCGTTCCGCACCGACCCCGAGGCCTCGATGGCCCGGGTGTTCACCCTGCCCACCGCGCGCACCTTCGCCCTGTCCGGTACCGCTCGCGCGTCCGCCTACGCCAATGACCTGGTGCTGGGCAGGGCCACCGGGCTGCCGTCGGGTGGGGTGAGCACCGAGTCCTCCGGCCGGCTGCCCGGTGACCTGGCGGCCGGCAGCGCCAGCGCGTTCGACGGGGACCCGGCAACGCTGTGGAGTCCCGGCTTCGGGGCGCAGGCCGGTAACTGGGTGCAGGTCAGCTCCCCGCAACAGGTGAGCTTCTCGGCGCTGACCCTGTCGCTGGCGGCCGACGGACGCCACTCCGTGCCGAACGTGCTCGGGCTGGTCGTGGACGGCCGGCGGGTGGACACGCTGACCATCCCACCGATCACCGACATGCCGGGCGGCATCAGGACCGTCACCCTCAGCTTTCCCCCCGTCCGGGGCAGCCAGATCCGTCTTGTCGTCGACAGCGTCCGCCCAGTCACCACCCGTGACACGATCGATGCGCACCAGCTCACAATGCCGGTAGGCCTGGCCGATGTCGACATCGCCGGCCTGCGGACGCCGCGGGCCGCGGCGGCTCTTCCCGGCGAATGCCGCACCGATCTCGTCATGCTGGACGGGCGCCCGCTCTCCGTACGAATCACCGGTTCCAGCGCCGACGCGCTTGCCCGCAAGGGCCTGCCCCTGTCGCTGTGCGGTCAGCCCATCACCCTGGGACCTGGCGACCACGTGCTACGCACCGTAGCAGGGGCTGACGCCGGCTACGACCTGGACAGGCTCATCCTGTCCTCAGAGCCTGGGGGCGGCCCGTCGCCGGTCACGGCCGGCGGATCGGTCACCCCGGCCAGCCAGGGTACCCCGGCCGATCCGCCGGCTGGGCCAGCCGGCAACGCCGCCCGCGTACCCGCGGTGACGGTCAGCGCATCCACCGCAACCTCGTTCACGCTGCGGGTCACCAACGCGGAACCCGGCAAGCCCTTCTGGCTGGTGCTCGGGCAGAGCCTGTCCGCCGGCTGGCAGGCGACGACACCCGGACGATCGAAGGAGAACCCGGAAGCCATCGACTACGGCGCGCCCCGGCTCGTGGACGGCTACGCCAACGGCTGGCGGATCACTCCGGCCGCGTCCAGCTTCACCGTCAACCTCACCTGGGCACCCCAACGGCTGGTACGGCGCGCTCTGGTGATCTCCGCAACAGCGCTGGCGTCGAGTGTCGCGCTGCTGGTCGTGACGGCGAGAAAACGCCGGCGGTCACGTGCGCAGGCCGGCCCGGTGACCGTCGATCTGCCCACCTTCGAAGCACCGGCGGCGCGGGCCGCCCGAGTTCCGATCATGGTGGCGATCCCCACGGCGGTGGCAGCCGCCCTGATCGCGCTGGCGCTGGTGAACCCGGTGGCAGGCGTCGCCACCGGGCTGGTGACACTGGCCGCGCTGCTCATACCGCGTGCCCGGATTCTGCTCAGGATCGGGCCGGTGGTCCTGCTGGCCATGAGCGCCGCCTATGTCATCCAGGTCCAGATCCGCCACGACCTCCCGATCAACGGCGAGTGGGTCAAGGCATTCGGGCGGGTCGCGACCGTGTCGTGGATCGCGGTGCTGCTCCTGGGGTCCGACACGGTCGTCCGGGCCGTGCAACACCGCTACCGGGACGGCGCCGCCGAGGAGAGAACGCGGGCGGCGGCGATGACTCCAGCAGCGCCTGTGCAGGGCGGTCACGGTGACCGCCGGTAGTTGCGAACCTGACCGGCATCCCCGCCGGTCGACCGCGGCTGGCGAGGC
>NZ_CAKJTR010000117.1:0-6364 GCF_917627355.1 Protofrankia sp. Cj3
AGGTAGCGGTGTTCTACCTGGGCCGACGAGCCGGGGTACCCGTGCATCGCGAAGCGATGTGCGGGGAGCGATGAGGCGAGGCGCCGTCTGGCGTCGGCAGACCCTGGACGAACGTCCGGCGGCGACCACTAGGACCGTCCGGCTCGCGTCGCCAGGGCGGCGCCTCGCGATCCATCCACCCGGACGCCGCTCCCTGGTCGAACGCCCTGCGGCCGGGGCCGCCCAGCGGCCAGAGCGAGGAGCGGAGGGCGGGCGGTGGTGCTCAGGTGACGTCGAGGTGAGCCGCGTTCGACGGTGTACTGCCGGTGCCCACGGTGGTTCCCACCGGGTCGCCACCGCTGGAGCGCTCGTCCGGCCGCGGGAGATCGTCGAAGTCGAGCGGTGAAGCTTCGTCGTCATCGAGATCCGCGTACGGCGATGTGTCGCCACGGCGGGCCCGGCGCCGGTCATTGACCCAGCCGATAATGAGCGCGACCTCGTACAGCAGACACATGGGCAGGCCGAGAGCAATCATTGTGAACGGGTCCTGGCTCGGTGTGACCACGGCGGCGAACACGAACACGAGGAAGATCTCGGGACGGCGCCACGCGCGCAATGTCCGCGTGGGAACCACGCCTGCCAGATTCAGCATCGCGACCAGCAACGGGACCTCGAACGACAGCCCGAACACGATGAGCATCGCGATGACGTAGGAGAGGTACTTGTTGACGTCGAGCAGGCTGACGAGACCGTCTCCGCTGAAACCGAGCAGCAGCTGGAGGCCCTTGTTCAGGGTCAGATAGGCAAAGTAGCCACCGAGGGTGAACAGCACCAGGGAAGAGCTGACGAACGCCAGTGACCAGCGGCGCTCGTTGCGGTGCAGCCCTGGCGTGATGAACGACCAGAGCTGGTAGAGCCAGACCGGGGCCGAGACCACGGCTCCGGCGATGAGCGAGATCTTCAATCGGATCATGAAAGCGTCGAGGATGCCGAAGAAGTACAGCTGGCATTCTCCGCCACCGGCACGGGACTTCGCCGGCAACGAGCAGTACGGCTCCTTCAGGAGGTCGAAAATACGCGGTTCGAAGATGAAGCAGACCACGGTGGCGATGGCTAGCGCGATCAGCGCCTTCGCCAGCCGGTCGCGCAGCTCACGAAGGTGCTCGGTGAGCGACATCCGGCTGTCTTCGACCGTCCTGGTACGGCGGAACTGCACCGCCTGCACGATCCGCCGCGGTGTGGGCAACCGGGGCACGGGCGGCGACTCCTGCTCGTGGACGAGAGGGTGAGGGATGTGTCAGCGCTGGAGGCCGCTGTCGCCTGCCGTGACGGAGTGGCCGTTGACCGACGGCGCGCCAGCCGTGGCCTGCTGCGCAGCCGCAACCGCCGGGGCGGGCTCGATCGGCCGTGGTGCCGGTGCCGGCTGGGCCTGCGGCGGCGCGGTCACGGTGGGGTTCTCATCATCCTGGCTGAGGCCCTTGGTTTCGGCCTTGAAGATCCGAAGTGAGCGTCCGACCGAGCGTGCCGCCTCGGGTAGTTTCTTGGATCCGAACAGCAGGATGACCACAAACGCGATAATCAGAAGCTCGGGGGTACCGAGATTGGGCATGGCGTGCCTCCTTCACTTCGATGTCCGGTCCCAACGACCGGTGCGCGCCTGATACTACGTCGGCTTGATGTTACGTCGGCTAGCCTGGCCTCGTCAGACAACGGCCTGATGTTATGCACGTGACGGGCTCATAACCAGGATCTGTCGTGTCGTGACCGGCTGCCCGGCCCGGCCGATGCCCGCTCACCGAGTCTCGCGCTGGCCTCGGCGGCGTCGAGCCGTCCAGCCAACGCGGCCGTCTCCTCGGTGAGGCCGGCCAGCCGGTCCCGCAGCTTCCCGACCTCACTGGTGACCAGGCGCACCCTGCTGAACAGGCGATACGCCAACGCGCCAAGCGCAACGCAGGCCAGCAGGACAAGAGCACAGTCGATGAGCAGCCAACGCACGGGATCAACCTACCCCGCTCGCGGCCGGGGCTGGAGGCCGTAGGCAGCCAAGGCACGGACAGCGACAGCGTGCACCTCGGCCGCGAGCTCCGCCGGCTCCACCACCCGTGCCTGGTCCCCGAGACCCAGCACCAGTCTGCGTAACCAGCCTGTTTCCGACACCCGCAGTTCGATCAGCAGGCAGCCGGCTCCGATCTCCCGCTGGGACTCGACCGGGTAGTAGTCGGCAACCCAGCGGGCTCCCGGATGCAGTTCGAGCACGGCCCGAAGATCGTATGGCCCGGGCTGGTAGAGGCTGCCCGTGGTCTCGCGCGGCGCCGCCGTGGGCGGCGGCGCGGCCGGGAGGTCGAGAACGGTGACCCCCTGGGAACCGTCGATCCGGTCCAGCCGGAACAGCCGGACCGCCTTCGACCGATGGCACCAGCCCTCCAGGTACCAGCGGCCGTCACGGGCCAGTACCCGCATCGGATCGACATCACGTTCGGTGAGTTCGTCGCGGGACCAGACCAGGTAGCGAAGGTGCAGCCGCCGCTTCCGGGCGACAGCGTCCTGGATGATGCGCAGGACCTCGTCCTGGGCATCGAGCTCGACCCTGACCCGTTCCGCGGGCAGGGCCCCGACCGCTTTCTCCAGTTTCGCCACCGCGCGGTCGAGAGCGTCGCGGGCGGACAGCCCGGGCACCTCGGCGAGGGTGCGGGCCGCGACAACCAGCGCCATGGCTTCGTCCGCCGACAGCCGCAGCGGCCGGTCAAGGGTCTGCGGGTCGACAACGGTGACCTGATCGGCGGAGTAGCTCAGGTCGATGAGGTCACCGGGCGCACCGCCAGGCAGGCCGCAGACGAACAACAGGTCAAGATCGTCCCGGAGCTGCCGTACGCTGATCCTGAAGGTCGCGGCGGCTTCGTCGAGGGTGACGCCCGGGTGCGCCCGCAGCCATGGCACCAGGGCGAGCAGCCGGCTCAGTCGATCGGTCGAGGCTTCGGCGGCCGACGGGCTCACGGTGCCGCCGGTCCCGCGGTCGGTGCCCGCTCCGTGCACGGCCGGGGAGCCTGGCCGCCCGGTACGGTGTGCGCCCACGCCGCGTCGGTCAGCCGGCGCACCACCTCGGTGCGCAGCTGCCGGGGCCGTACCACCAGGACGTCATCGCCGTACCCCACCACCCAGCGGGCCATGCGCTCGATATCGGAGTAGTCAATCTCTACGATGTCCATCCCGGTCATGCCCGGCACGCCCGTGTCCTGCCCGGTCGCCGCGGACAGGACACGGGCGTGCCGGCGCAGCGCGTGGCCAGTCCCCGGACGTATCCGCAGTACGGCGGTGCGGGTCCGTTCCGGCGGCGCGGACGCCGACACCAGCGCCCGCAGATCGACGGTTTCGGGCATCCGGACCGCCCCGGGCGGTCCGACCGGGCGCACGGTGCCGGTCACCCGTGACAACCGGAACACCCGGGCCGCGGCGCGGTCCTGATCATGCCCGGCCAGGTACCAACGTCCCCGCCAGGACACCACACCCCACGGTTGGACCCAGCGTTCGCTCGGTTCGGTCTCCGTCGGTTTGCGGTAGGGGAAGCGGATCGCCTGCCCGGCCTGGACCGCCGCGAGGCACGGCGCGAACGCCGGTTCGGTCGTGCCGACGCGGGGTTCCAGGCCGTCCGGGCCGGGCAGCGTGGGAGCGCCCCCGGCCGCGAGCTTGAGTAGCGCGCTTGCGCTCGCGGCCGCCAGCGACGTGCTCGACCACAGCCGCGCGGCGAGCCCGAGGGCGGCCGCCTCGTCCGGGTCGAGGGATATCTCCGGCAGCGCGTAGTCGCTGCGCCGGATGCGGTACCCGACGTCATCGCTGAGGAACGAGTTCGATCCGGTCTCCAGCGGGATGCCGAGGTCGCGTAGGTACTGCTTGTCCCGCTCGAACATCCGGCGGAACGCCTCCTGCTCCTCGGCGGTCTCGCCAGGGGCGAAACCGTCCACGAGTTCGCCGATTTCGGCCACAGTGAGAAAACGTGATGTTGCCATCAGGCACATCGTAAGGTTCAGCAGCCGTTCCAACCGCCGACGGGACACCGTATGAGGCTAGGCCATCCGCGTTGGATCTTCAGGAGCGGCCGGTGAGAGCGGCCGGCGACAAGGATGCGGCATCGCGGGGAAGCACTGACACGCAGTGCGCACCTCAGCCCTTCCCCGCGATGCCGCATCCCCGCTGGCCAGTCGCCCTGCGTCAGCGATCCGTCGCCTGCAGCCCGACCAGGTCCACGACGAAGACGAGGGTCGAGCCGCCGGGAATCGGCCCCTGGGCCGTTGAGCCGTAGCCGAGGTCCGGCGGGATCACGATTTCCCGGCGACCGCCGGTCTTCATGCCGGCGATGCCCTGCTGGAAGCCTGGGATGACACCGCTCAGCGGGAAGATCGCGGCCTGTCCGCGGCTCCAGCTGGAGTCGAACTCCTCACCGGTGGTCCACAGCGTTCCGACGTACTGCACCGAGACCGTGCTCTGCGTGGTGGCAGCCGCTCCGGTACCGACCACGAGATCCCTGGTCAGCAGCTTGGTACCGGGTGTACCGGACCCGGCCGCGATCGTCGGCTTGGCCTTGAGGTCGGTCGCGCCGGTGACCGCGGGCAGCCCCACGCCGCTGGCGGCGGGGCCGAGGGTGTCCGCCAGCCGTACCGGCGCGGCCTTGGTCCCGTCGGGCGCGGTGGAGCTGCCGCAGGCGGCGAGTGCGCAGGCAAGCAGAACCGCTGACAGCGCGGCGGACAGGCACCTGGCCGCGGCAGGCGTGATCGGCGCTTCTCCCGGTCCGCCGAAGGCCCGGGAGAGGGAGAGCTGGACGCCCTTGACGGGGCGGCGAAGGTCGGTCACAGGCGGGTGGTCCTCACATGCTGGCGATGAGCTTGTCGACTCGGTCGTCGACGGAACGGAACGGATCCTTGCACAGCACCGTGCGCTGAGCCTGGTCGTTCAGCTTGAGGTGCACCCAGTCGACGGTGAAGTCGCGCCGTTTCTCCTGCGCACGCTTGATGAACTCACCACGCAGCCGCGCCCGGGTAGTCTGCGGCGGGATGGACTTCGCCTCGAAAATATCAAGGTCACGACTGACCCGCTCCACCAGCCCGGCCCGCTCCATCCGGTAGTACAGGCCCCGCTGACGGTGGATGTCATGGTATTTCAGGTCCAGCTCGGCGATCCGGGGTGAGGCCAGGGACAGGCTGTGCCGGTGCCGGAACCGGTCGATCAGCACGTACTTCGTCACCCAGTCGATCTCGCGGGCGACCAGCTCCAGATCGTCGGTCTCGATCGCGAGAAGCGTTCTGCCCCACAGGTCCAGGACACGTTTGGCGATCGCGTCCCCGCCCCGGCGCTCGATGAACTCGACCGCTTTGCTGAAGTACTCACGCTGGATCTCCAGAGCGCTGGCCTCGCGCCCGCTCGCCAGTTTGATCTTACGCTGGCAGGTCATGTCATGACTGACTTCCCGGATCGCCCGGATCGGGTTCTCCAGGGACATGTCCCGTAGCACCACACCAGCCTCGATCATGCGCAGGACGAGATCGGTCGAGCCGAGTTTGAGCAAGGTGGTGGTCTCGCTCATGTTGGAGTCGCCGACAATCACGTGCAGGCGCCGGAAACGCTCGGCGTCCGCGTGCGGCTCGTCCCGAGTGTTGATGATCGGGCGGGATCGGGTCGTCGCCGAGGACACCGACTCCCAGATGTGCTCGGCGCGCTGCGAGATGCAGTACACGGCGCCGCGAGGGGTCTGCAGCACCTTGCCCGCCCCACACAGGATCTGTCTGCTCACCAGGAACGGCACCAGGACGTCCGCGAGCCGGCTGAACTCGCCGTGCCGGCCGACGAGGTAGTTCTCATGGCAGCCGTAGCTGTTCCCGGCCGAGTCAGTGTTGTTCTTGAACAGATGGATGTCCCCGGCGATGCCCTCTTCGCGCAGGCGTCGTTCCGCCTCGACCAGCAGCCCTTCCAGGATGCGCTCGCCGGCCTTGTCATGGGTGACGAGATCGGGAACGGAGTCGCACTCGGGGGTGGCGTACTCGGGATGGCTGCCGACATCGAGATAGAGCCGGGCACCGTTCTTCAGGAAGACGTTGCTGCTGCGGCCCCAGGACACGACCCGCCGGAACAGGTACCGCGCCACCTCGTCCGGAGACAGCCTGCGCTGCCCACGGAAGACACAGGTGACGCCGTACTCGTTCTCCAGGCCGAAGATGCGGCGATCCACACCGACGACCCTATGCTTCGTGCGCGCCACGGTGTGGCCGGACGCCCCGCACCGGTACTTTCGTCGTCGTGGCGGCGGTATGCGGGAACTGTGCGTAGTCAGCCCAGGAGCCGTCGGTCGCCCGCTATGTTCGAATGGACTGGCCGTGGGCAGGATGGCGGACATGAC
>NZ_CAKJTR010000117.1:6743-16262 GCF_917627355.1 Protofrankia sp. Cj3
CTGTTCCCGCCACGGTGGTGGCGCCGGCCGCGGACGACCCACCGTACGGCGGGGTCATCGTGGTTCACGACGCTCGGGGCATCACGCCCTACCTCACCTCGGTCTGCGCGCGGCTGGCCCAGGCCGGCTGGCTCGCCGTGGCACCACACCTCTACCACCGGGACGGCTTCGCCGAGGTCGAGCCGGCGGGTGGCTGGCCTACCGCGGTCGCGCGGATGGGTACCCTGACCGGCCCGGCCATCGCGGCGGACATCGACGCCTGCCTGGCCCATCTCGCGCACAACGGCTTTGGCCCCGAGCGGACAGCGGTGATCGGTTTCTGTATGGGCGGGACGGTGGCGCTGGGCACCGCCGCCCGTCACAGCATGGGCGCGGCCGTGTCGTTCTACGGCGGCGGCGTGAGCACGCCGTACTGGGAGGGGTGCGCGCCCCTGGTGGAGAGCGCCCCCTCGCTGCGCACGCCGTGGCTCGGTCTCTACGGTGAGGACGACGCGCTGATCAGCCGGGCGGAGATCGAGGCGCTGCGGGCGGCGGCCACGACGTCAGCGGTACCGACCGATTTGATCGTTTATCCGGGCGCGGGACATGCCTTCCATAGCGACGACCGTGCGGAGGTCTACCGGCCCGAGGCGGCCCGGGACGCCTGGCGCAGGACGCTGAGCTGGCTCCGTAGCCAGGTGGCCCCGGGATAGCGCTGGGAGCGCCGGCGGCGGTGCGGGCACACCCGCCCCTGCACCGAGCCGCCTGCACCGCTGCTCGCCGTATTCCAGCCACCGCTTCGCGCTGGCTGGGAACCCCGTTGCCCGCCGCCCCGCGGGCCACGTCCCAGATCATCGCCGCTATCAGCCGTATTGGCCGTATTGGCCGTATTGGCTGTTGTCGGTGAGCCGGGCAGCAGCGCATGCCCGGCATCGCGGACCGACCGGTGCCGACAGGCCAGGCGTACGCGATGGCCTGCCGGTGTGCCGCAATATGATCGATTTTGTGGGGCGGCTTTCAGAACCCGTCCTAGCGGTCGTCCTTGTCCGCGGTTTCGGCGAGCAGGACGTCGAGCTGCGTGCCGGAGATGCGCTTGAACAGCCGGCGATTGCGGGTGCGGTCGAGCATGGCCACTTCAAGATTTGCCGAGGACAGGGCGCGGTCGCCGTTACCGCCCGCGGGCGTGCCGGCCCGCAGCGCGTTCACGGCTGCTCTCAGCGCGGTGGCAAGCGGCTGGCCGTCCGCGTGATGTTCCTTCAGGGATGCGCTGACCTGCTCGGACTGCCCGCCGATGGCCACGAATCCACGTTCGTCCGCGATCGACCCGTCGTAGGTGAGCCGGTAGATCTGGTCGTCCTCGGCCCGCTCACCGACCTCCGCGACCACGATCTCCACCTCGTACGGCTTGATGCTGTCGGTGAACAGGGTGCCGAGCGTCTGGGCGTACCAGTTGGCAAGCGCTCGCCCGGTCACGTCGCGGCGGTCGTACATGTAGCCGCGGACGTCCATCATGCGCACGCCGGCAGTCCGCAGGTTCTCGAACTCGTTGTACTTGCCGACCGCGGCGAACGCGATCCGGTCGTAGATTTCGCTGATCTTGTGAAGGGTCGACGAGGGGTTCTCGGCGACGAACAGGATGCCGTCGGTGTAGGTCAGCACCACGACACTACGGCCGCGGGCGATGCCCTTGCGGGCGTACTCGGACTTGTCCCGGACGAGCTGTTCTGGGCTGGCGTAGCCAAAGGGCATGGTCATGTCAGCCTCCCGGGTTCGTCATGCGGTCAGCGACGACGGCCTCGACGACAGCGCCCACCTCATCATCGAGGAAGCGGCGGAAGCCGTCCGCGGTAACCGAGGCGACCACCGGGTAGAGACGGCGGACGAGGTCGGGACCGCCGGTCGCGGAATCGTCGTCGGCGGCGTCGTACAGGGCCTCGACACAGACCCGCACCGCCTCCGTCGCGGTCAGGTCCGCCCGGACGAGTTTTTTGAGCGCGCCGCGGGCAAACACCGAGCCCGATCCGATGGCCTGGAAGGAGCTGTCCTCGGCCCGAGACCCGGTGATGTCGTAGGAAAAGATCCTCCCTTTGCCGGTGTCGAGGTCGTAACCGGCATACAACGGGACGACCGCGAGTCCCTGCAGAGCCATCCCAAGGTTGTTTTTGATCATGAATGACAAGCGGTTGGCCTTGGCGTCCAGGCTGAGGGTCGAACCCTCGATCTTCTCGTAGTGCTCGAGCTCGACCTGGTACAGGCGGACGAGGTCCGCACCGATCCCGGCCGTGCCCGCGTACCCGACGCAGGAGTACTCGTCGGCGTGAAACACTTTTTCGACGTCACGTTGTGCGATCACATTGCCCATGGTCGCGCGGCGGTCACCGGCCATGATCACGCCGCCGGGAAACGCCACCGCCACGATCGTCGTGCCGTGGGCCACCTCGGTGGCGGCGACCGGCAGCCGCTCGCGCGCGCCCGGGAGCAGATCGGGCGCGGCCGTGGCCAGGAACTCGGTGAACGACGACGTTCCCGGTGTCATGAACACAGACGGTAGACGCCCCGCGACTCCCGCTGGATCAGCCACAAATCCCCCTTCAGATAGTTGATTGCCTGGGCCGGCGGTCGCCGGTCGTCGGTGAGGTTCCCGAGACCAACGGTGCCGTTGCCGCACACGATGTCACTTGATCCAGCCAGCGTCGGAGCCGGCATGTCGGCAAGCTCATTCCCGTGCGGCCTGCTGTGATCAGAGAACAGGTGTCGCTTGCGGGCTCCGGCAGGAGGCCGTTCGATCAGGAAGCGGTGTCCGGGTGGATGGGTCGCGAAGCGGCGCGGAGACTCACCGGAGATGGTGGGTGGCGACCGACGAGCCGTACCCGTGCATCGCGCGGCAACGGACGGGCAGCGATGACGCGAGGCGCCGACCAGGCGGCGCGAGCCGGGCCCGGTTGCCGGAGCCTCTGAGAGCGTGTGTGAGATCGTCATTCCGCCTCGCCGCGTCCAGGTGCCCCCTGGCCGCGTTGTCGGCCACACCGATACGACTCATCCGGTATCGCTTCGGCCTTCCGCCTTGCCCGGGGGCGCCTGGACGGGGCTCACTGATCGAAAGCCCGATCTCACACACGCTCTTACTCCCCCCCTTTTTGTACGTAGCCCTTCACGAATTCCTCGGCGTTCTCCTCGAGTACGTCGTCGATCTCGTCGAGCAGGGAATCAACGTCCTCGGACAGCTTCTCGTGCCTTTCCTTGAGGTCGCTGGCGCTGGACTCCTCGACCTCGACCTCGTCGCTCTGGTCCGCCTTGCGCCCCGAGCGCTGCTGACCGCCGCCGGTGTCCTTGGTAGGCATGAGACCTCCTTCGATCGTGATGAAGCGACACTATCCCCGGGCTCCGCCATCCTGAACCGCTCGCGGGCGCCGCCGTCAACCTCGCCCTGGCGGCAGCGACGTCGAGGAGTGCACGGGGCCACGTCAGAGCACCACTTCATCACGATCCGGCCCGCACGTCGCGACGTCCGCCCACGGCGCAATACGCCGCTGGCCACCTCCCACGCCGGCGCGCGCAGGCGCACTCTCCCATGTCGGGATATGACCGGTTGCCGATGCTTCCGCGAGGCCGCGGCCGTGGGTCAGCCCTTGGCGAGTGCGTCCACGAGGTCCAGCGCGGTCGGGCAGCGGGCCAGCAGCTCGCCCACGTGCGCCCGGGTTCCGCGCAGCGGCTCCAGGGTGGGTACCCGTTGCAGGGAGTCACGCCCGACATCGAAAATGACCGAGTCCCAGGAGGCGGCGGCGACCTGCTGGGGATACAGCGCCAGGCAGCGGCCGCGGAAGAACGCCCGGGTGTCGTGCGGGGGCTCGGTCATGGCACGGACGATCTCGTTCTCGTCAAGCAGCAGGTCGACCCGCCCGCGGGCGGCCAGGCGGTTGTAGAGGCCCTTGTCGGGCCGGACGTCGGAGTACTGCAGGTCGACCAGCTGCAGGCGCGGAGCGTCCCAGTCGACACCGTCGCGGGCCCGGTAGCCTTCCAGGATGGCGAGCTTGGCGACCCAGTCCAGCTCCCGGGAACAGCTCATCGGGTCGTCCTCAAGACGGACCAGGACTGATTCCCAGCGTGCCAGCACGTCCGCGGTCTGGGCGTCCAGGTCGGTGCCGAAGCGGTCCTCGACGTACTTGCGGGCCTGCTCCAGGTACTCCATCTGCAGCTGGACGGCGGTCATCTTCCGGCCGTCCCCGAGGGTCAGCAGGTGGCGCAGGGACGGGTCGTGGGAGACCGCCCGCAGGCCGGCCACGGGGTTGTCGACGGTCAGGTCGACATCCAGCCAGGAACTTTCGATCATCGCGAGGACAAGCGAGGTAGTTCCGATCTTGAGGTAGGTCGAGATCTCGCTCATGTTCGCGTCGCCGATGATCACATGGAGCCGGCGGTACTTCTCCGGGTCCGCATGCGGCTCGTCCCGGGTGTTGATGATCGGACGCTTCAGGGTTGTCTCCAGCCCGACCTCGACCTCGAAGAAATCGGCCCGCTGGCTCAGCTGGAAACCGGCCTCACGGCCGTCCACGCCGATGCCGACCCGGCCGGCGCCACACACGACCTGCCTGGAAACGAAGAAGGGCACGAGGTGGCGGACGATGTTGGCGAACGGTGTGGAGCGGGCCATGAGGTAGTTCTCGTGGCAGCCGTAGGAGACGCCCTTGTTGTCCGTGTTGTTCTTGTACAGGTGCACCGGCATCGTGCCCGGGACGGACAGCGCCCGCCGCGCGGCCTCGGCCATGACCCGCTCCCCGGCCTTGTCCCACAGCACCGCGTCGCGCGGGTTCGTCACCTCGGGGGTGGAGTACTCGGGGTGGGCGTGGTCGACGTAGAGGCGCGCGCCGTTGGTGAGGATGACGTTGGCGAGCCCCAGGTCGTCCTCGTTGGCGGGAGCCGACGGATCGGCCACGGGCTCGCGGGGGAGCTCGAAGCCGCGTGCGTCGCGCAGCGGTGACTCCTCCTCGAAGTCCCACCGGGCCCGGCTCGTGCCGGTTGCCTGTCGGCTGGCGTAGGAGTTGACCACCAACGACGAGGCAAGCATCTGGTTGGTGGTTGGCTGACCGGGCACCGACACGCCGTACTCGGTCTCGGCTCCCATGATCCGGCGAACGCTCACACTCTCAGCGTAGGTGTTTTGCGGCCGTACCGAGACCTGGATTCGATGGCTGACTGTGCGTGACTGTCTGGCGGATCTCCGAGAACAGGCCGAGCGGCACGCTGCCAACGACATACGAGCCGTTGACAGCCCTGCCCCAGGCACATAACCGATCAGGGGCGGACGTAAAAATCATGGTCTGCGCGATGCGATGTGATGTGGCTGAGGGCCGCGGCTGGCGAGGGAGCGTTGAGCGGCTCCGGCAACAGGAAATGTAGATCAAGAAGCGAGGCTGGGGGCGCGTCACGAGACGGAGGCAGCGGAGAACAGCGGGGTGGGCAGGGCGGGAGATCCCGCCCTGCCCACCACCGGTACAGCGCCTTGTCACCCGGTGTCCGGGCTTCCACCGCGAAAATCGGTTACAGATATCGGTTACAGATACTGGCCCGTGTTGGCGATCGTGTCGATGGACCGGCCGGCTTCGGTGCCCTTGGTGCCGGTGATGAGCGTGCGGATGTAGACGATCCGCTCGCCCTTCTTGCCGGAGATACGCGCCCAGTCGTCCGGGTTGGTCGTGTTGGGCAGGTCCTCGTTCTCCTTGAACTCGTCGATGCAGGCATTGAGCAGGTGCTGCATGCGCAGCCCCTTCACGCCTCCCTCGATGAGCTGTTTGACGGCCATCTTCTTGGCACGGGCGACGATGTTTTCGATCATCGCGCCGGAGTTGAAGTCCTTGAAATACAGGACCTCCTTGTCGCCGTTGGCGTAGGTGACCTCGAGGAAGCGGTTCTCCTCCGTCTCGGCGTACATCCGTTCGACAACCCGCTGGATCATCCCTTGGCAGGTCGCCTCCCGGCTGTCACCGTGCTCGGTGAGATCCTCCGGATGCAACGGGAGATCCGGCGTCACGTACTTGGCGAAGATGTCCTTGGCCGCTTCGGCGTCCGGGCGTTCGACCTTGATCTTCACGTCCAGCCGCCCCGGCCGCAGGATCGCCGGATCGATCATGTCCTCGCGGTTGGACGCGCCAATCACGATCACGTTCTCCAGCTGCTCGACGCCGTCGATCTCACTGAGCAGCTGCGGAACGATCGTGTTCTCGACATCCGAGGACACTCCTGACCCGCGGGTCCGGAAGATCGAGTCCATCTCGTCGAAGAACACGATCACGGGCATGCCCTCGGACGCCTTCTCGCGCGCCCGCTGGAACACGAGCCGGATCTGCCGTTCGGTCTCACCCACGTACTTGTTCAGCAGTTCCGGGCCCTTGATGTTCAGGAAGAACGCCCGTCCGCTGCCCTGGCCGGTCTGTGCCTCGACCTTCTTCGCGAGCGAGTTCGCCACCGCCTTGGCGATGAGCGTCTTGCCGCAGCCGGGCGGGCCATACAGCAGGACGCCCTTCGGCGGCTTCAGTTTGTGTTCAAGGAAGAGATCCTTGTAGAGGAACGGCAGCTCGACGGCGTCACGGATCGACTCGATCTGGCCCTTGAGGCCGCCGATCTGTTCGTAGCCGATATCCGGGACCTCTTCGAGAACCAGCTCCTCCACCTCGGACTTGGGGATGCGCTCGAAGGCGTACCCTGACCGGGTCTCGACCAGCAGCGAGTCACCGGCCCGCAGCCGTCCGTCCAGCAGCGGCTGGGCGAGCATGACCACGCGCTCCTCGTCGGTGTGGCCGATGACCAGAGCTCGATCGCCGCTCTCAAGGATCTCCTTGAGCAGGACGATCTCACCGTGGCGTTCGAACGCGCGTGCGTCGACGACGTTGAGGGCCTCGTTGAGCATGACCTCCTGCCCGGGGCTCAGATCGACCACGCCAACGTTCGGTGACACCGTCACCCGCAACTTGCGGCCCTGGGTGAACACATCGACCGTGCCGTCGTCGTACGACCCGATGAAGATCCCATAGCCGCTCGGCGGCTGGGCGAGCCGGTCGACTTCTTCCTTCAGCGCGATGATCTGGTCGCGAGCTTCGCGCAGCGTGGCCACGAGCTTGTCGTTCTGCCCGCTGACACCGACGAGATCCGCCTGTGTCTCAGCCAATCGTTCCTCAAGGGCACGGACCTGCCGCGGGGATTCGTTGAGTCTCCGCCGCAGCATGGCCACCTCCTCCTCAAGGAAGGCGACCTGAGTTGTGAGCTCGTGCACTTCCTTCTCGTATGCCGACGCTCGTGAATCTCCATCACCTGGACGACCCGAGCTCCCACCGGAGCCAGAGCCCGAACGGGGACCGGACACCGCGCCTCCACCTCCCCCGTGCTGACCGGGACGCACCCAACACTACCGTTGTGACCGCCGCTGGCACGCCTGTCTGACGACTACGAGCCTGCTTTGCCGTAAACAGCGAGTTACGGTGCCATGGTGACAGAAGATCGGAGCTCTGTGGCAACGCCCAGGAATCTCACCGGACCAACAACACCGCCGGCGTTGCGGGTGCGCATCGACCAGGACGCCTGTACCGGAGACGGACTCTGCGTCCAGTTTGCTCCGACCGTCTTCGAGTTCGATGTTGACGGGCTGGCGTACGTGAAGGGGCCGGACGGGCTGCTGCGCACGAAACCCGGTGAATCGGTACCGATACCACTGCCACTGGTAGGCGATGTGGTCGCGGCTGCGGACGACTGCCCGGGCAACTGCATCTACGTGCAGCGTCCCGACGGCACCCTCGAGGCCGGGCCGGGCAGCTGAACCGTCTGTTTCGCAACGCGCTGTCGCGCTACGGCTCCCCGCCGGGGAGCCGTAGCGCGGATCAACGTACGACCGATTCTGCCCCCTGTCGGGAATCCGACAGCGCGGAACCGGGCGTTGGGGACGTCTGCTCGGTCACGTCGGGCCGTGCGCCCTTCGCCGGGCGCCGTCGCCGCGGTGGCGGGGTGACCCCGTCCGCGAGCCGCCGGGCTGTCACGAGGAAGCCGGTGTGACCGACCATCCGGTGGTCCGGGCGTACGGCCAGCCCATCCACATGCCAGGTGCGCATCATCGATTCCCACGCCGCCGGTTCGGCGAACGTGCCGTACTCGCGCAGTGCCTCGACCACCCGCGCGAGCTGGGTGGTGGTGGCCACATAGACGCAGACGACCCCGCCCGGCACCAGCGCGGCGCTCACCGCGTCCAGCACCTCCCACGGGGCCAGCATGTCCAGCACCGCCCGGTCCATGTCGCGCTCGGTCGCCGCGGCCAGATCCCCCACCCGCAGCGTGTGGGCGGGATGCGGCCCGCCGAAGAAGGCCTCGATGTTCTTCTGGGCGATCTCGGCGAAGTCGGGCCGCCGTTCGTAGGAGACCAGCCGCCCGGTATCGCCGACCGCCCGCAGCAACGAGCAGGACAACGCGCCCGAACCCACCCCGGCCTCCAGCACCCGCGCGCCTGGGAAGAGGTCGGCGTACGCCACGATCTGCGCGGCGTCCTTGGGGTAGACCACGGCGGCGCCGCGCGGCATCGACAGGACGAAGTCGGTCAGCAGCGGACGCAGCGCCAGGTACGGTGTCCCGCCGGTGCTTGTCACGACCACGCCGTCGTCCCGGCCGATCAGGTCGTCGTGCTCGATAGCGCCGGAGTGGGTGTGGAACTGGCGGCCGGGCTCGAGCAGGACGGTGTGGCGCCGCCCCTTGGGGTCGGTCAGCTGCACCCGGTCGCCCTTGGTGAAGGCGCCGCGGCGGTGCGCCGCACCGGTCGGCGGCCGGTTCACGAGCGGACCGCCGACCGGGCAGCGCCCGCTGGGTCGATGCGAGCGACCAGATCGACCATGGCGAGGATGCCGACCGGGCGGCCGCCCTGCGTCACCAGGTATTCGGACGCCGGTGTGCCCCGCACGGCTGCCAACAGATCCTCACCTTCCAGCTCAGCGTCGAGCACCATGCCGGGCTCGAGCGTTCGGCTCACCTCGTCCACGGTCATCCACGGCCGGCGATGCTCGGGCAGGGCGTCCACGGCCGACCCGTTCATGACCTTGAGCGGTGTCCCGTCGGAGCCGACGACAGCCACCGCGCTCGCGCCGAGCTCACGCGCCCGCCGCAGCGCCTCGGCGAGCGGCACGGCACCCTCCACCGGCAGCGTGCGACGCGCGAGCCGACCGGCGGATACCCCTGGCAGGCGCATGTGGATCTGAGCCTGCCGCAACAGCTGATACGCCCCAGCCGCGATGAACGCGCTCACACCGAGCAGGTAGACACCGCCGAAGTCGCTACCGGGGGCGAACAGGCCCCACAGCGCCAGCAGGACGGCGACCAGGAAACCGCCGTAGGCGCCGACCCGGATGCCTTGGAGCTTGTTCTTGGTGGCGCCCCAGACGGCGGCCACGACCAGCCGGCCTCCGTCCAAGGGCAGGCCGGGCGCGA
This sequence comes from Protofrankia sp. Cj3, assembly GCF_917627355.1. Taxonomy (NCBI): domain Bacteria; kingdom Bacillati; phylum Actinomycetota; class Actinomycetes; order Frankiales; family Frankiaceae; genus Protofrankia; species Protofrankia sp. Cj3. Next base: position 16,179 of record NZ_CAKJTR010000117.1, read on the forward strand.
GGTTCAGCACGCAGAGGGCAAGATTGGTCACGGTAAGGTCAAGGATGACGACACCGGGCTGCGTACCGCTGTCCACCACCTGTC
>NZ_CAKJTR010000118.1:0-705 GCF_917627355.1 Protofrankia sp. Cj3
GGCTCGTCAGTCGCCACCCAACACCTCCGGCGCCTTCCTCCGCCGCCTTGCGATGCACGCACCCCAGCCCCGCTCCTTGGTCCACACCCCTATTGCCGGGCGCTCTTATCTGGGGCCTGTCGGACACCTCGTGCGTCGACCGGATATGCTTACCTATCGTGACCTGCATCGTCGGTCTTGAGCATGACGGCAGGGTGATCATCGGTGGTGACAGTGCCGGGGTGGCCGGCTACTCGATCACGATTCGCGCTGACACCAAGGTGTTCCACAACAGTGAGTTCATCATGGGCTTCACCTCCTCGTTCCGGATGGGCCAGCTGCTGCGGTACAGCCTGGTTCCGCCCCTGCCGCGCACCTGGGACATCGACCGGTTCATGGCCACCGACTTCATCTCCGCGGTGCGTGACTGCCTGCGTGAGGGTGGCTATTCCCGCAATGAGTCAGGCTCGGAGGAGGGCGGGGTGTTCCTGGTCGGTATCCGCGGACGTCTGTACCGCATCGACTCCGACTTCCAGATCGGGCGCAGCATCGACCTCTACGACGCGGTTGGCTGCGGCGAGGAGTTCGCGCTCGGCTCCTTGTTCAGCAGTGCGCATCTCGACCCGGAGGAACGGGTGGGGCTCGCGCTGGAGGCGGCCGCGCATCACTCCTCGGCGGTCTGCCCGCCCTTCCACCTGATGTCCAGCCCGAATCCCGGCTGATCCC
>NZ_CAKJTR010000118.1:1118-3224 GCF_917627355.1 Protofrankia sp. Cj3
GGCGAGACGGTCCAGATCCTGGGCGAACCACCCCTCGGCGCGGGGCGGGCGCATCCAGCCGGGCAGGGAGGTCGTGCCCCAGCCGTAGCGAGTCGGCGGGCACCCAGCCATGAGGCCAGCCATGAGGGCTGGGCCGCCCGGGGGTGAGATCCCCCAGGCGGCCCGGCGGTCAGGATCGGCGCAGGCCGCCACGCAGAAGCGCGATAACGGCTGATCGTGCTCCGCGGGCCGGTTCGAAGGCGTCGGCGGCGGTCGTCAGCGCATGGGCCTCCTCTTCGGTCAACGTTATGTCGGCGGCGGCCACATTGCTCTCCAGCTGCGCGAGGCTGGAGGCACCGGGAATCGCCACCACATTCGGGTGCCGGATCACCCACGCCAGCGCGACCTGTGCCGGGCTCGCGTCGTGGGCCGCGGCAACATCGCGCAGGACGTTGAGGACGGGCCGGGCAGCGTCGAGGTTCTCCGGGAGGAACAGGGGATTCATCGCGCGTACCCGCGACGGCGGGGGGTGCTCGCGGGTGTAACGGCCGGACAGCAGGCCCTGGGCGAGAGGGCTGTACGCGATGATCAGCCGGTCGTTCTTCACCGCGTAGGGCAGCAGATCGCGTTCGGCCTGGGGCCGCAGGAGGCTGAACCGCACCTGGTTGGAAAGCACGGGGGCGCCGAGCGCCTCCTCAGCTGCCTGCCACCGCTGCAGCGAGTAGTTGCTGACACCGATCGCGTCGACGAGGCCGACCCGTTGCAGGGCGGCCATGCCCCGCATGGTGCTGCTGTCCGAAACAAGCGGGTTGGGCTGGTGCACCTGATAGAGGTCGATCTGACGGATGCCAAGCCGGTTGGCGCTGGCCACCGCCCGCTGTTCGACCACCGGAGCCACCGGCAGCACCGGGAACAGCTTGGTGGCGACGATGGCCGTCCCGTCGGCGCCGGCCTCCCGCAGAGCGCCGCCCAGGATCCGTTCGCCGCGCCCGAACGCGTAGACCTCGGCCGTGTCGAAGAACGTCACACCAAGCTCACGTGCCCGCCGGACGATCGCCGGCGCCTCGCTGGCCGCGTAGGCGGCGCCGTAACCCCACTCCTGGGAGCCGAACTGCCAGGTACCAAGCCCGATCACGGAGATTTTCTTCTTTGTGGTTACTCCATCGACATACCGCATCACTCCAGTGAACGCTACGCGGAGCCGGCGCGCGACTTGGCCATGCCGGACGCATCCGCGACCGGTTCTGGTTTGATACCGGCATCTTCGACCGGCGCCAGTCGTTCTCGACCGGCACTGGTCATTGAGAAAGATCTACACCGGCCGGTGGATCGTCCGATGGCGGGCGGGCGGGCGCGTGGAGCTGTGATCGCGTTGTGGCCGGCCTGTTAGGTTGCGGACAGTCTGGTTTTCGAATGGGTGCGACACGGGCAGACCGGACACGGGACAGGCCGGCACGCAGGGCGAAGGGGAGCACAGTGGTCCAGCAGTTCAGCCGGGGACAGAAGAGCCAGCTGTCCGCGATCACTCCTGGCACTGACCTCTACATCGGAATCGCGCTCGTCGCTCCCGGCCTGAGCTGGGACGTGTCCTGTTTTGGGCTGGACGCGAACGGCCGGCTGTCCGATGACCGGTACTTCATCTTCTTCAACCAGCCGAAGTCGCCGGAAGGGTCGATCCAGCTCCTGGGTGAGCAGGCCGGGGACACGCAGTCCTTTCGGGCGACGCTGAAGGACGTACCCGCGGGTATCGACAAGCTGTCGTTCTGCGCGGCGATTGACGGTGCCGGGGCCGCGTCGCAGATCTCCGCTGGTTACTTCCGGATCGTCGTCGGTGGCAGTGAGGTCATGCGCTACGCGTTCACCGGAGCGGACTTCAGCAGCGAACGCGCTGTTATGATCTGCGATCTTTACCGTAAGGGGGCCTGGCGGGTCTCGGCCGTGGGGCAGGGTTTCGACGGTGGGCTTGCCGAGCTGATCCGTTCCTTCGGCGGGGAGGTGGAGGAGCCGGCAGCCCCGCCGCCAGCCGCACCCGTCGGGTTCGGCCCGCCGGCTGGTGCCACGCACACCTACGCGCCACCAGCGCCTGGTCTGGATTACGCCAAACCACCTGCGGCCCCGGCGTCCGCG